>DATEZQ010000001.1 GCA_035583355.1 Candidatus Paceibacterota bacterium
GCGACTTTTAATATGTGAGAGATCGCTTTGCGCATCGCTGCTCCGCAGCAATGAGCGGTGCTGCGCACCCGCTAGCGCAAAGCTGGCCGCCACAGCTTAGGTACGGCCCCGGTCTTTTTGCCGGGATCGCCGGCTTTTCGCCCTCGCGGTAACACTGTACCGCTTCGGGCTCCAAAGCCTGGCGCTGCCGGCAAAAATCCTCGGGGAATCATGGCGTGGCATGGGTAGGGCTTCAGGCTCCAGCGAGGCCACCGCTCTTTTGCTGTAGTCAGCAAAAGGGAAAGGGGTCGGGAAAACATATGTTTTCCCGTGGAGGAAGGCAGCGAGTCTTCGAGCGTCGGAAAACCGTGGGTTTCCGAGGAGGCAAAATTCCGCGCAGGAGCATTGTTCTTTGTTATTCAATGCAAGATGCGGGGGCAATCGTCAAGTGACAAAAGGAGGGTGCGTGGTAGTTTTTGTAAAGATTAATACCAACAAGGAGAACATGATGAAATTCACCAACTTAGACGGACTGACGCTTCCTTCGTGGGAGTCCTTTACAACTGAAGGTTTTCTTGATGAGCTCAAAGCGCTCCATCAGGAGGGTCTCGCACTTGCGGATGAAATTGCGCTTCTTGCGCAACCGACCTTCAATGATGTCGTGAACCGCTTTGAGGTCCTCGATCTCAAGCGCACAATGCACATTCATGTGTTGAGTCATTTGAAGAATGTGGACATGGATTCCTATCCTGGAATTTCCGCTATCGAGGAGGAATGTTTCGCGCTCGAAAGTGCATATGGTGCGAATCTTGATTTTCATCAAGGGTTGTATCGTGCGCATCTTTTTGTACGTGAAAATGAATATGGTCTGCTTAACGATGAGCAGCGCTATATTCTCGATGAGGCGATTAAGAGTTTCGAGCTGAACGGTGTCGGTCTTCCAAAAGACAAACAGGACCGCCTTCGCACTATCGTCGAAGAGATTGCACGATTACAGAGTCTCTTTGAGACCAATGTGGTAAGTGCAACGGATGGCTGGTCACTCCATGTGACCGACAAGGAGAGGCTCGTCGGGATTCCCGAGGATGTCTTGAAGTCCGCCGCAAAGCTTGCGGAGAGCAAAGAGCTCCCTGGCTACCTCATTTCCCAGAAGACGAATGTTGTCCTTTCGGTGCTCGACTATGCTGATGTTCGCTCGCTTCGCGAGGAGCTGTGGCGTGCATTCAGTTCACGCGCATCCGAAATCAGCCCGCTCGGGGCCGAATTCGATAATGGTCCTGTGATGGTGAAATTACTCGAGCTCCGTGCGGAATCCGCAGCTTTGCTCGGACTTCCTTCGCATGCCGCACGTTCGATCCAGCCGAAAATGTCTGGCGCCGTCGGTGTTGAAGGAGTTTCAGACTTCCTTGCCATGCTTGCAAGCGCCTCACTTCCGAAGTCGGAAGAAGATCGAGTGCTGCTCAAGGAGTTCGCAAAGAGTGAGCTTGGGCTCGATGAAATGTTCCCTTGGGATACAGGGTATGTTGCGCGTCTCTATAAGGACAAATTCTTTGCAGTGCATGATGAAGAGATTCGCGACTATTTCCCTGCATCGAAGGTCATGGAAGGACTCTTTGGACTTTTGCAGCGCATGTATGGCTGCACCTTTAAGAAGGCAGAGGTCAGTGTTTGGCATCCGAGCGTGCAGTTCTACGAAGTCTGCGACAAGGATGGCAAGGTTTTTGCGGGCTTCTATGTCGACTTGCTCGCACGCCCCGGAAAGCGTGGTGGCGCATGGATGGACGACCTCGGCTGTCGTATTGATCATGATGGCATCAGTAGTCTGCCGGTCGGATTCCTTTGCTGTAATTTCCGTACCCCAAGTGACGGGGGAGAGCCATACCTGCTCCATGATGATGTGGTGACAACGTTCCATGAAAATGGTCACGTCTTCCATCACTTGCTTTCGCGATCGAATTACTTCGACACTGCGATGATGCATGTGGAGTGGGATGCAGTGGAGTTGCCTTCGCAGCTGCTTGAGCATTGGGCCTGGGATAAGAACATGCTCCGCAGTATGTCGGCGCACCGCTCCAAGGGGGAAGTACTTCCCGACGCCCTCATTGATGCGATGCTCCGTGCAAAGCACTATCTTGCCGGCCTCGGTTATGGCAGGCAATTCGGCCTTGCGCTCTTCGACTGGAATCTCCACAAGGAGAAGCCTGTCGACCTGGATGGAATCATGGCGACGTACCGCAATGCGATGAGCATTGCAACAAGCGTCCCTGTGCACGAGAGTGGTCGTGGTCCGCATAATTTCACCCATGCATTTGGTGGTGGTTATGATGCTGGCTACTTCAGTTATTCGTGGGCGAACAGTCTCGTTGCTGACGTAGCTGCCGCATTCGATGAAGCTGGGGAAGCAGGCCAGGCAGAAGTTGCTGCTCGTTATCGCGACGAGATTCTTGCATGGGCTGCACGTCGTCCTATGATCGAATCTTTCCGCGCATTCCGTGGTCGCAATCCTGATCCGAAATACCTCATTCCGTACATTGGTTTGAATTAGTTTTAAAACACCCCAATAGGGGTGTTTTTTATAGTACCCATATCCCAATCGGTCAAGCTATGGTGTACTCATTTCCGGAATTGACGGAGCAGGGGTCGATGTTATCGTTAAGAGAGAAACATTGGGAGGCGTTATGCGCTACAAACGCTATGGAAGTCTACGGCTCCCAGTGTGGAGCACCTTTAAAATGGATGAAGTGGTTCCGAAATTAGAGGAGTTAATACGCGAAGGAATGCGCCTTGCTTGGCGCGTCTCCACGAAAAAGGATCCTCAATTCGATGATGTCATTACGCGCTTCGAAGAACTTGAAGAGCGGATCTGGAGGACTGTTACGCCAGTCATTTTTCTGGGAGATGCAGATGCTGCAAAATACCCAGGTACCGAGCAAGTGCGTAATACCGTCGAGATGTTAATGTCTCGATATACCGTCAGCCTGAATTTGCGGCGCAAGCTACTGCGGGCGGCAAGCATGGTTGAGTCACGACCGGGCTTCGGAAAGCGTCCGGTCGAAGATCAATTCGTTATTGAGCGTCTCGTGGTGACAATAAGAGAATCAGGGGGAGATCTTTCTCCTCAGCAAAAGCGACGCTTGAGGGAGCTCTCATTGCGCCTTGTGGATCTAGAGAATAACTATCAGCGTAACATCATCGGAGCAATCGATAGTTGGACGCTTGATGTCACTGACGAAGCAGAAGTCCTGGGAATCCCCGAGGAAGTGTTGCAGTCTGCACGAAGCAGGGCGCTTTCGCTCGGCAAAGAGGGGTATGCGTTTAGTTTGCAGCATCATGATTACAAGTCGATCGTCGATTATGCGGCAAGTCGGGCGCTCAGAAAAAGAGCCTGGTTGGCCTATAATTCCCGCGCGTCGAAACAAGGGCCCGGTGGTCCACAATTCGACAACGGTTTGCTCATGTGCAAGATCGCAGAGCTTCGTTGTGCAATTGCGCAGATTCTCGGTTACGATAATTTTGTCGCTCAAAATATAGGTTCGATGATGGCAGAAAAGCCCCATGTTGTCGAACGATTTCTCGATCATCTTGCGAAAGCGGTGAAGAAGAAATCCAAAGAAGATGACTGCTTGCTGCAGCGTTATGCACGGCGAAAGCTTGGTATCAGGAATCTGCAGCACTGGGATAGGGCCTACACAGAGCGGTGTATGCGTGATGAGCTTTATGCCATCGACGATGAGGCCATTCGTGCATACTTCAGTGAGGAATCGATCTTGAAGGGGCTCTCGAGTCTTCTTGCGCGATTATTCAACTGTACGATGGTAGAAAAGATCGTGTCTACGTGGCACGAAAGTGTACGATTCTTTGAAGTTCTGAATACGAAAGGCAAGGTGATCGGAGGTTTCTATTTGGACCTCTACGCACGTCCCGGAAAGGCGACCGATGCATGGGCAGTGAGCATCATGACTCGTTTCGTACGGCGCGGAAGAATACAGCGTCCTGTCGTGGCAATTTGCGCTAACGTGCGTACTCCTCCATTGGGTGAAGTCGCGACATTTTCCCACCGAGATATTTGCGAGATTTTTCATGAATTTGGACATACGATGCATCTCATACTCGGCACCACAAAACACCGAGAGAGTTTCGCATTCTATGTCGAAACGGACGTATCCGAAGTTCCTTCACTACTCCTTGAGGAGTGGGGTTGGAAGAAGGATATGCTCCGCCTCATGTCTTCACACAAAGATTCCGGTGCTCGCATTCCTGAAGCGATGCTGAGTTCGCTGATTGCTTCAAGGCACTTCATGGAGTCGCGCACCTATGCTTTCGATGTCGCTTGCGCCATCTTCGATTGGGAGATTCATAAAAACCCGCCGAAGAATGAGGCAGCATTGATGCATGTTTATGCAGATGCTGTTGCACGCTCTACGGGATTTTCGAATCAGATCATTGCCTGTGCGCCACATACGCTCAATCATATATTCAGTTGGGGACTCGCAGCGAGCTATTACAGCTACCTCTGGTCAAGTAGCCTGGTCGCTGATATTGCTGCGGCGTTTACTCATGCTGGACTTAGGGGTGAACTTACTGTTGCACAGCGGTACCGCCGCACGATTCTTGCACCTGGTTCGAGTCGACTCTTCGCGGAGTCTTTCAAGGCATTTAGGGGTAGGGGTCCGCGGACGCGATTCCTCTTACGCCATATCGGCATCCGTTGATTGTTTTCAAAATAAGCGCCCTTATTGGGGCGCTTTTTCATTGACCACCTACACATGTTATACTGTCCTCATGAAGCAAATATATCTCGCAACAGACCATGCAGGCTTTGCGCTAAAGGAGGAACTCTTCGCGTACTTAAAAAACAAAGGACATGATGTTGTTGATTGTGGCGCTACTGCACTCAATCAAAATGATGATTACCCTGATTTTATCAAGCTTGCAGCAAAGGCAGTTAGTGAACAGCCCGAAATGCGATGTGCGATTGTCCTCGGTGGTTCTGGTACTGGTGAGGCAATTGTTGCAAACCGATTCCCGCATGTGCGTTGCGTTGTCTACAATGGAGGCCCACGCGAGATCATCACACTCTCACGAGAGCATAATGATGCAAACATATTATCGTTTGGCGCACGATTTGTTGATACTGCAACTGCAATTTCTGTTGTCGAATCATGGCTCTCGACCGATTTTAGTCGCGATGAGCGACACGTGCGTCGTATTGCGAAAATAGAAGAATTACATTAGAATCCCATTCACCATGTCTATAGATATCATTCCGGCGATCATGCCAAAGACGTTCGATGACCTTCACGCTCGCGCAAGCGAAGTGGAAGGACTTGTGCCGCTCGCACAGATCGACATCATGGATGGACGTTTCGTAGCAAGTAAGAGCTGGCCTTATGCGCTTGGTTATCCGGAGCGCGATGAGGATTTTCTCGCTCTTTCTCGTCAGGAAGATGGACTTCCTTACTGGGAAACACTTGATTATGAGCTCGATCTTATGATTGCGGAGCCGGAGAAGCATCTTGAAGAGTGGCTTCCTATCGGAGCATCACGCATTATCATACACGCAGAGGCGGTGCAAGACTGGAATGCACTCTTTGCGCTCGATTTCTTGAATCCCGACGCACGCCGCATTGGTGATGATATTGTCATTGCACTCGGTATCGCATTCAATCCTGACACAGATGTTGCGCAATATCAGGAGCAGATAGAGAAATTCGATTTCGTCCAGTGTATGGGAATTGCGAAGATAGGCTATCAGGGACAGCCTTATGATGAGCGGGTGCTCGAACAGATCAATCGTATTCGTAGTTCATTCCCGAATCTTCCTATTGCTGTCGATGGTGGAGTGAGCGAGAAGACCGCACTCGAATTGGTGCAGGCGGGAGCCACGAGGCTCGTTGCAGGAAGTGCCATCTTTGGTGCTGACGATAAGGAGCAGGCGATTGGCCATCTCGAGTCACTGGTGTCGCAAGATACATTCGAGGATGCCGAGGAAGATGCTCCGATCGATGAATAAACACGACCACGTCGTGTTTTTTGTTGTATAATACTGGTATTACTATAGTCGCTCTTTCTATGCGTGAATATTTACACCCCGATAAAATAGCTAAGCTCGAAGTCATTGCAAATGATCTCCGTGAGTCTGTCATCGATATGCTGATGCATGCAGGTAGTGGACACACTGCAGGTCCACTTGGTATGGCTGATGTTTTTGCCGTCCTCTATTTCCATGCATTGAGACATGATCCGAAGAACCCAGAATGGTCAGATCGCGATAGACTCTTGCTCTCGAATGGACATATCTGCCCAATCCTTTATGCAGCAATGGCGCATTCGGGGTATTTTCCAGTTGAAGAACTGAAGACATTGCGCAAATTGGGTTCACGTTTGCAGGGGCACCCACATAGGGAGTGGTTACCGGGTGTAGAGTCTACCTCAGGACCTCTCGGCGAAGGGATCTCCCAGGCTGTTGGTATGGCGCTCGCCGAGCGCATGGATCATGGTAAGCAGTCCGATAAATTCTTTTATTGCATTACCGGAGATGGTGAGCTTGGAGAGGGGCAGAATTGGGAGGCGATTCTCCTTGCGGGAAAAGAGAAGATACACAATCTCATCGTCATCGTCGATCGCAATAACATTCAGATTGATGGTTTCACTGAGGATGTACTTCCACTCGAGCCCCTTGGTGCGAAGTGGGCAGCATTCAATTGGCACGTGCAGGAGATCGATGGACATAACCTCGAAGATATCAACGGTGCTATCCATGCTGCGAAGGCTATCTTCAATCAGCCGTCAGTAATCATTGCTCATACCATTCCAGGAAAGGGGATAGACTTCATGTCTCGTCGCTTTGAGTGGCACGGTAACCCTCCTGGGAAAGGGCCAGCTGATGTCGTTCCTAAGGAAGCGCAGGGAGAAGAAGCGTTGCGCGAATTGCGCACATTACGCGGACGAATTACTAGTGAACTCGACTAATATGCAACTCGTACCAATAAATCCAAAGATCTTTGATCCAAAGGTAGAGAAGTTTCCTATTCGTAAGGGTTACGGAGAAGGTCTCCTTGCGGTTGGTGAACTTAATCATCGTATCGTGGCCATTGCTGCCGATCTTGTCGAGTCTACTTATACCCATCACTTTGCGAAGAAATTTCCAGAGCGTTTTATCCAGCATGGTATTGCGGAGCAGTCGATGGCTGCAGTCGCATCGGGTATGGCCGCAATGGGGAAGATTCCTTTCATGGCGTCTTACGCGATGTTCAGTCCGGGTCGCAACTGGGAGCAGATCCGTACGTCTATCTGTTACAACTTCACGAATGTAAAGATTGTTGGCTCACATGCTGGGGTGACGGTTGGTCCTGATGGTGGGTCCCATCAGGCACTCGAAGATATTGCGCTCACGCGTGTATTGCCACGGATGATGGTGCTTGTTCCTTGTGATCACATCGAAGCGCGCAAGGCGACCATCGCAGCTGCAGGTTATGAAGGCCCGGTCTATATCAGGCTTTGTCGTGAGAATACTGCAGTCGTAACCGCTGAGGAAACACCTTTTGAGCTCGGAAAGGCACAGTGTTTCTTCGCATCACCCAATCCTGTTGTAGGTATCATCGCGATCGGAGCACTTGTACACGAAGCAATGCTTGCCGCGAAACAGCTTGAGGAAGATGGGATTCCGGTGAAGGTGCTCAATATGCCAACCGTGAAGCCACTCGACGAGGCGGCAGTACTGGAACTTGCTAAAGAAGTGAAGGGTATAGTGACTGTCGAGGAACATCAGATAAAGGGAGGCCTCGGTGGGGCAGTAGCGGAATACCTTTCATCGGTACATCCTACGAAGATCGCATATGTTGGCATGAAAGATGAATTCGGTCAGTCAGGTGAGCCGATGGAACTCATTAAGTTCTTTCATCTCGATGCGCCTGCGATTGTGCTCGCAGCAAAACAGGTGATACTATAAATAAATCGGTTACCCAACGCATCACATGCGACATGGGTGGCCGATTTTTTAGTTACTATGTGGACAAAAAATGAGGGAACTTGGTGTATAATGTACAGAACAAAGCGCTCACTGCGCCGTTGTTTCGCACAGAGGAAAATATGAAAATATCCACACAGAAATATTTCTTGAAGAACATTATCGTGCACGTCGGCGCGATTGTTGCAATAATCGCTGTCGGATTTTTCATGCACTCTCTGAGTCAGGGTGGCCTCTCGAATACAGTTTCGCGGATTAGGCAGCTGGCATTGCTCTCAAGTACATCGCTTATGGAAGTTGATTTGGTGCCTATGCCATACGACACACCGGTGTGTACTCCTGGTGCTCTGCCAGTCAACATGATGATTATTCTCTCGAAGCCCGATGCTGCCTCGGTGTATATCATCAGAGATCAAAATACGGCAACCGCTCAGCCGGCAAAATTGAATGTTCCATTTTACCTCGAAAAGGGTAATTATAAGCTGTATGCACAGCTGCATTCAGGTTTTTCTTGGTCTGGTCGCTCAGCTTTCACTTTCACAATTGATAAAACCTGCGATGCAGCAGACGCTTCTTCCCAGCAGCCTTCTGGGGATCCAGAAGCCAGTTCAACTCCTCCAGTGGCGTCATCTACGCCATCAGGCGCTACGGTAGCTTCATCGACCCCTACACTTCCTTCATATCAGATAGTGCAAACGCCCACTGCAACTGCAACTCCAGTACTTCAGCCTACCGTAGTTGTCGATACTGCTTTTTCGGTGACGAAAAACTATCCGATTGATGGGAATATTGTGCCGATGATCTTGAAGGAGAATGTACGTACGTATACTGGCGTTGGACAAATAACATTCCAGGTTGAGGTCCCAAGTGATACTGCAATGTTTCTTTTCGGGTCACCCAATGGGTGGAACGATGATGGTGTGTTCGGTGTAGATCGTGGATTCAAGCGTATCTCAGGTACACAACGCTGGGTTTTGCCATTTGATACGAGAAAATTCAAAGACGGAAACTATCGTGTTGCGGCCGCATACTTTGTGCGCAATGAGGGATGGAGACTCACGAGTGCTGTTGATTTTCCGATCAAGAACGCTGTTGTCGCTCCGGTTCCTACAGTAGCGACCACGACTCCTCTCAGTGCTACTACCTCAGGAGATCAATATGCTCCTGTATGGAAATCACCGACAAGTACAATGACCACAGCGGAGCCGAAGTTTACTCCGACACTCCGACTCGTGGTTGATGATCGTCAGGTTACTGCGCTCGGGCGCATGTTTGACCGTGAGTTGCTCGAAATGCGTGCAACGACACTTCCTGCACAATCAGTGCAATTCTTTGCTCTCTCTCTTGACGGAGCATTCAAGCCTGCAATAAAGGAACTCGGTAAGGGGGGACGCGATGAGCTGCTCTCTAGGGACGGGAAGGAGGTATGGACCTATTCTATCGATATGGGCGAATTTCCATCCGGGAGTTATCGTTTGTTTGCGCGTATTCGAACGCTTGCTAATAAGATAGAAGAAACTGCCCCAAGCACGATTTCTGTGCAACATCTCAATCAACTTGGTGTGACTCCAAATCCTTCGCTGAGTGTTGATAATACTCCGCCCGCAACTGCGACAAGAGAGCAGATCTTGCAGCGAGTGCAGGATCCAAGTACATGCCAGAACAGGCAGGAGTGTCAGGTTTATTGTTCAAGCAGTAGAGTAGCAGCAGATAAATGTGCTGATTTTGCTCGTGTTCAGGGGATGGCGGGATATGATATTACCGCAGTGCTTTCTGATGTCGCTGCATTGCAGGATTCGATTCGAGGCGAATTTGGCTCGAAGCTCGCTGAATATATTGGTCGCGCATCCTATACTGGAACGACAACAGAGGGCGTGTCTGCCACAGGAACGACAGAGGTTATGGCTTCATCGTCATGGTCATATGCTGATTCTGTAGGAAGGCCTTCGCTCGCTGATGTGCTTCCGAAGCCTGTTATAGATGCGACTGTTGCAAATCCACTGAAGCTTGCAGCGGAGTTGCCTGCTGAGGTGCATACTGCAAGTGATTTCCAATCGTATTGTGGAACTATTGAGCACGCTGAACGTTGTGCGAAAATTATCACAAATATCGCGCCAGATCTTTCTACTGCACTTAAGAAGCAAGAAGAAATCGTGCAACGCACTGAGCAACATCATGTGCAGGTGATCGAGCAGCGTACGGGTGCGCGAGTGTTCACTGATTCCGATAATGATGGAATTTCAGATTATGATGAGATAAATATCTTCCATACTGATCCAACAAAGCGAGATACCTATGGCACGGGTTACTCAGATGGTGCAGCGTTGCTTGGACAATCAAGTACGATTGGACAGGTTGCGGGAACGACAACGAGTTCAAGTATTGCGCTTGCGGGCGGTCTCGCTGTCGAGAATCCAAAACTCACCGGTACAACTCAAGCAAATATCTTGAATGTTGGCTCTGTTGCTGCAATTGAGTTTAAGGATATTGAGGGTGGCAAGAAAGAGATTGCAAAAGCACTCTTCAAGGGTAAGGCGCTCCCGAATAGTTTTGTAAAAGTGTATCTTTTCTCTGATCCTATCGTAGTGACTGTAAAGACTGACGATCAGGGCAACTGGTCATATATCCTCGACAAGACGCTCCCTGATGGTGCGCATACTGCGTATGTTGCGATGGTGGATAATGGAGGACGCATTCTTGCAAAGTCTGCTCCATTGCCATTTATCAAGGAAGCAAGCGCGTTGACCGTTGAAGCAGCTGGCCTCGGTATCGGTGCGCCTGTTCCTAAGGGTCTTTTCAGTGGCCTTACTCCACTCGCTCTGGTCGCACTTGTTGTTGGCGTGCTTGGTCTTGGACTTTCGGTCATTGGTGCGGTCATCGGTATTAGGCATTCAGGTAAGTCCGCAAACGATTCTGGTCTTAGTGCTAACTAAATATGCAATCCCCAAACTCATATATGAAGAGTGGTGTGCAGTTCGTTCGAGATAACCCTCAGCTTCTGTATACACTTTTCTTGCTCGTTATTATTCCAATGGCTTTCGTTATTTCGAGCGAACAGTTTCTTGGAATTGCGCGAACTCAAAATGATAAGGCGGAGCAAGCGCGCGTCGGGCTACTGCACGACGCGTTTGCTGCGTTTTTGCCAACTCAATTCGAGCCTGCGCTGATAGACGAGCATATCCGAAAGATTGCAGAGAAGAATGAGACAATCACCGGTTTTGCAGTGCTCGAGGAATTGGAATCCGCAACAAGTTCCACATATCAAGTTGTTGGGTCGCTCAACAAGCAGGAGATTCCCCTGGGGGAATATCTTCCTGATCCGACGACTGCAGCACTTATGCGTTTTGCGCTTGCAAATCCAGATCAATCACTTACGTTGGAGTTTACAAAGAGCGCAGTACGGCAATGGAAAACTGCTCGTGTTATTCCACATCCTCATGATGGTGTTGCGCGTGCCTATGTAGTTACTGATGTCTCAATGTCGCAGAGCGATGCAGTATTGCAGGGTAACATTCGCGCTGCATATGCATCACTTGCACTCATTATTGCGCTTATTATTGTTTTGCTTGCGCGGCAGGCTCGCATCGTTGATTACGCGACACTCTATAAGAAACTTGAAGAAGTGGACAAGATGAAGGATGACTTCGTTTCTATGACTGCTCACGAGTTGCGCTCGCCATTAACGACCATCCGTGGCTATGCAGATCTGCTTAAGGAGGTACAGCATCTTTCACCCAAGGGTGAGGAGATGTTGTCGAACATCGATAGGTCTGCTCGCGACCTAAACGATCTGATCACAGACATCCTTGATGTCTCCAAGCTGCAAGAGGGACGAATGTCATTCAAGCTTGCACCACTTGCACCGGTTGCTGAATTGCGTGATGTTGTAGAAGCATTTAGAAAGCCTGCCGAAAGCAAAGGACTGACAATTGGACTCACTGTAGGAACATTGCCCGATCTCATGGTGGATAAAATGCGATTTCATCAAGTGCTTGTAAATCTAGTGGGAAATGCAGTGAAGTATACACCGAAGGGAAGCGTGACTCTTTCTGCTCGTTCAATCGATAGTGCGCATATGTGTGAGTTTCGCATTTCTGATACAGGTCTTGGTATCAGTGCCGAGGCGCAGCAAAAACTCTTTTCAAAATTCTACCGCGTAAAAACGAAAGAAACGGAGATGATTACAGGAACCGGACTTGGATTGTGGATTACCGCTGAAATCGTCAGGCAAATGCACGGAACCATTGCTGTAGAGTCTATCGAAGGTAAGGGTACTGACTTCATTGTCCGTTTCCCGATTGCGAGTGTATAGTCAATAATATTGATGTTTTAAGCCATATTTTGTTCAGTCGGGAAGCCACCACTTTGGTGGCTTCCATGCTATAATGCCCTTGGGTTTCTAGATACTTGAGCGACATTTTAGCAGTAACGTTGTTATCTATACCGTATGTGCGAACTTAAGCTGATTGAGATTACTGAGCACCCAATTACTTCTACATTTGAAATCTATGCTAAAGGGGAACGTGTAGGTAGGTGTATGCTTCATCACGAAGCACGCAGCGAATCGCATCTCCCTGAGGGATTTTCTGGACATATTTTCTACGAAATATTTGAGCCTTTTCAGGGCAAGGGATACGCAAAGGCAGCTCTTGAGAAGCTCGTCGTTGCTGCGCGTCATATCGGTCTTCCTCGCGTGTTTGTGGTCGTAAGTGATGAGAATGTTCCATCACAGAAAGTCATTGAAGGGCGAGGGGCACAGCTCATTGGTGCCACGATGGGAAGTGATGGTCGTTATTATCGTCGCTATGCAATAGATTGTAATAAATAAAACACCACATTGTGGTGTTTTGTTTATTAGACTGGCGTTGCGACAAAATCCGTTGGTTTCTCAGCGAGATATTTTTCTAGTTGAGGGCGTGTGAGTAGTCCCTCCTGAGCACCGATATACTGCACGACCGACATCGAATTGATTGGGCCCCAAAGGAGTGCTTCTTCGAGTGGTAGTCCGAGTCCGAGTGCAACGACGATTGTGGAAGAGCATGCATCTCCAGCACCAGTGCGATCATATGGGGGTTTTGGATCTGGGTATGGTGGCACGAACCAGGTCTTGTCCACATCTGCATCATAAGCATAAAGTCCTTTTGGTCCATCGGTGATGACCGCGATGCGCGGGCCGATTGCGGACATCATCTTCGGGAGTTTTGACGGATCCTTCTCGTTGGTTTTCAGGATGATACGGGCTTCATCAGTATTACAGAAGAAGATAGAGCACGATTGGTACAGTTCCTTGAGTTTCTCGGCTCCAAGCTTGATCTGGAACGTACCTGGCTGGAAGGCAAACTTTACACCAGGGTGTGCTTTGATATAGTTCAGCACTTCTTCGTGATAGGGGAGTGAGTTTTCACCGAGGGAAGAGAAGTATATCCATTTTGGTTGTTCGAATGCCGGAAGTTTGTAATCGAAGGTCTCATGTTTGATGAGAATTGTGCGTTCTGCTTTGAACCAGAGCACGTAGTGATAGTTTGATGACTTTCCTGGATTAACGCGAACCATATCGGTGTTCACGTGATCGTGTGCAAGTGCAGCGATGATCTCCTTTCCCTGAGCATCCTCGCCAACATCAGCGATCAGTGCAGAAGAGAGTCCGAGACGTGCTGCGCAGACCGCAGCATTTGCTGAGTTACCGACTCCCGGTATTACCTTAGCAAATTCATAGGGAATCTTTGCTCCGTTAATGAAGCAGAGATCTTGCTCTGTCTCACCAGCTTCACCCTCGATAGTGTGCACAGAAGCCTTCTGTATGCGAATAAATGCGTCAGTGACTGTGTCTCCAATAGCCACGAAATCAAAAGATTTTTGTTCCATCAGGAAATTATAGCATAAATTGCATATGCACTACTTACCACTTTCCACTTTCTTGCTATAATAAAGGCATGAATATTGTACAGCTTGAATCCGTTGCACGAGCGCTGGTCGCACCAGGAAAGGGAATCCTTGCCGCTGATGAATCAAGTGCAACTGCCAATAAGCGTTTTGCCGCAGTCTATGTCACTCAAGATGAAGACCACCGTCGCACGTTCCGCGAGATACTTTTGACGACTCCTGATGCAGTCGGTATCGTCTCAGGCGTGATCTTTTATGACGAAACATTCTGGGAGAAGGGTTCTTCGGGTGAGCTTTTTCGGGAATATTGCGCAAAACATGGAATAATCCCCGGCATAAAGGTGGATGAAGGTCTTACTGATCTCCCGGGTTTCCCTGGAGAGAAAGTCAGTAAAGGTCTCGATACTCTTCCTGAGCGTATACAGAAATATGCTGAAGCGGGTGCTCAGTTTGCGAAGTGGCGTTCCGTCATTGTCATTGGTGAAAAAATTCCTACTGATGCTTGTATCGCTGCGAACGCGTATGTGCTTGCGCGTTATGCTCGAATCTGTCAGGAGGCGGGTGTAGTGCCTATCGTTGAGCCTGAAGTGCTCTTTGATGGCAAACATACTTCCGAGCAATGTGAGGCTGTGACGAGTCATGTTCTTGAGACACTCTTTGCCGCAATGCGTACCTACCGTGTACATTTCCCTGGTGCGATATTGAAGACAGGTATGGTCCTTCCAGGAAAAGATTCTGGTATCCCTGTTGATGAGACTGATGTTGCAGATCGTACGGTGCGCACTTTGCGTACCCATGTGCCTCATGATATTGGGGGTGTGGTATTCCTTTCGGGTGGTCAGACACCACATCAGGCCTTTGCGAACTTGAATGCGATCGCGCAGCGTGGTCCACATCCTTGGGGATTGACCTTCTCTTATTCACGCGCACTTCAGGATCCAGTGTTGAAACATTGGGCAGTACATCAAACAGATATCGTCGGAGCGCAGTCGATTTTTGCACATCAGCTCAAGGTTGCACAAGCAGCACGATCGGGAAGTATGAGTGTGGCGGCGCATAGTGATGATTTCGTTTCCCACTCCCAAGACATGTAGAAAACCGCATATTTCGGCGCATCTTGCCATGCTTCGGCGTGCGACTCGCTCACCGTAGAACACCTACGGCTCGCTAGAGTTCGCATACCTCCAGCATAGCAACCTGCATCCGAAATCTGCGTTTTTTTGTTATCTCAAATATATAAATCGAATACTGAAATATTTAAATATTTAAATATGTATTGGATTGCGTAATTAAAAAACCAAGATCAACTGATCTCGGTATCTAGAGTAGGGGTCGCATCTGGAGCTGCACTGAAGACGCGGATTTGTCCGCAGCCTTTACATTTAATTTCCACCGTCGCCTCGACAAGATTGCCCTTGAAGAGCAATTTTCCGCAAGAACATTTGTGATTTTTGAGCTCTGTATCTTCCATGTTCATGAGTGTGCTCGCGTGCTAATAATATATACTATACCATCATATAGTAGTAAGACCTATGCAGTCTGTGCACAGTTTTTGCACAGTAAGTGAGTGGGGGTCGACAAAAGCCATATTTTGATGTAGATTAAGTCCTCGTTCTTTTCTAAGGAGGTTCTTTTGAACCACGAACCACTCGTTGAAAGTTTTCCTTGTGTCGAACCTGGCTGTGAAGGCCTTGTCGACCCCTGCTCTGAGTTGGCCATTCGGCTCAACCCTGAGAAGTACGGCACCAAGAAGGGTGTTTGCTGCAATAGCTGCGCTCGCCTGTATGGAACGGATGGAGAGCCTGTGCTCAATATCGAATTCATGAAGGTGTTCATTGCTGGCGGTAGACTCGAAGGCAGGGTGCTCACTGCAGTCGAAAAGTGCAATCTGGTCCGTAATGAGATCGGCAAGATGTGCGATGCTGAAACTCATGAGGAGAAGGAAGCGCATCGTCGTAATATCTTCGCGCTCTGCGGGGGAGAAGAAGCCTTCCTCGATAAGAAGAAGAGCATGGAGGGACATACGGCTGACTGCGAAGCAATCGAATACCGTGCGCCACACATGTGCAGCTGCGGTGTCACGCACACTCGTAACTGGTTCAGGGATCACGCGGATATGGCTGGAGAAGCCTAGCATTTTACCACCCCCCAAAAAAATGGGGGGTGGTTTTTCTTTTCCTTTTGCCTTATGTCTGTCTTTTGCTATACTGGTCAAATGCGACAATCCCAATTATTTACAAAGACGCGCCGAGAGGCGCCAAAGGACGAAGTAGCGAAGAACGCACAGCTTTTGCTGCGCGGTGGCTACATTTACAAGGAGATGGCAGGTGCATACTGTTATCTCCCCATGGGATTGCGTGTGCTCAATAAGATCATGAACATCATCCGCGAGGAGATGGATGGTATTGGTGCACAGGAAATTCTTATGACCTCATTGCAAGACAAGGCAATCTGGGAAGCAACCGGACGCTGGAGTGATGATGTTGTCGACAATTGGTTTAAGACGAAATTGAAGAGTGGTACTGAGGTTGGTCTTGCATTTACTTGTGAAGAGCCACTCACGAATCTCATGCGCGAGTATATACACTCACACCGCGATCTCCCAATGGCCGCATATCAGTTACAGACGAAGTTTCGCAATGAAGCACGTGCAAAGAGTGGTATTATGCGTGGACGCGAGTTTATCATGAAGGACGCCTATACGTTCTGCAAGAATGTTGAGGAGCACAATGTGGTCTACGAGCAGTATGCGGAGGCCTACATGCGCATCTTCACTCGTCTTGGACTTGGCGAGCTCACCTACAAGACATTTGCATCAGGCGGTTCATTTAGTAAGTATTCTCACGAATATCAGACAATCACGGAAGCCGGTGAGGATACTATCTTCATTAGTGATGAGAAACATATCGCAATCAATCATGAGGTCATGAATGATGAGGTGCTCGCAGATCTCGGCGTGAAGCGTGAGGAGCTTCGTGAAGCTAATGCAGTTGAAGTGGGAAATATTTTCACCCTCGGCACTAAGTTCTCCGATGCATATGATCTGAATTATGTGGACGAAGAGGGTCATCCTCAGCGAGTCTTTATGGGTTCGTATGGAATTGGGCCTGGGCGCGTCATGGGAACCATTGTTGAGGTACTTTCAGATGAGAAGGGTATCATATGGCCAGAATCGGTTGCGCCATTTATGTTCCACCTCATTGCGCTTGGTTATGATGATCCTGCGGTCAAGGAAGAGGCGGATAAGCTATATCATGCACTCCGCGCTCGTGGCATTGAAGTACTTCTTGATGACCGAGTTGGCCCTTCTGCGGGAGAGAAGTTTAATGATAGTGATCTTCTTGGTATGCCTAAGCGTGTCGTTGTTTCAAAGAAAACTATTGCCGCAGGAATGTATGAACTCAAGGATCGTAAGACTGGTGAAGTAAGTCAGATTTCTCACAGTCAGCTTCTTGCATAATAAAAACCCGAGAGGGTTTTTATTTTATCGACATAAGAAAAATGGCTTGTAAAGAGGTTCACTTAAGGGAGCCACAACGGTGGAGTGCGCGTTCTCCTTGCTGCGGTGAGCAAATGGGTAAATTCTATATTTCGCAACACTATTGAGTACACGCAACCCTTGCGGGAGCATGCTATTTTCAGTAGACTGCAGTTATGTTAATGGACCGCTTTCTTGGCTTTTCTGGCGCAGATATTGGTATCGATCTTGGTACGGCGAATACACTCGTCTATCTTCGTGACCACGGCATAATTATTGATGAGCCTTCGGTGGTTGCGGTCAATCAGAAAACGGGACGCGTTGTTGCGGTGGGTAGTGATGCAAAGCAGATGCTCGGGCGTACGCCAGGGCACATTGTTGCTATTCGTCCACTTGTAGGGGGAGTGATTTCTGACTTCGAGATTACTGAGGAGATGCTTGCACACTTCATCAATAAGGCGCAGCGACTTTCGAAGAAGCAGGGTCGTCCACGCGTTGTGATCGGTGTTCCAACACTTATCACTAATGTGGAGACGCGAGCGGTTCGTGATGCTGCGATGAATGCAGGTGCACGAGAGGTCTATATTGTCGAAGAGCCCATGGCTGCAGCGATTGGTATTCGACTTCCTGTCACAGAGCCTGTGGGTTCGATGATCATCGATATTGGCGGAGGCACAACTGATATTGCAGTCATCTCTCTTGCTGGAATTGTGAATGCGAAGAACCTTAAAATCGCAGGGGATCGTTTCAATTCAGATATTTCTTCATATATTCGGGATGAATTTAAGATTCTTATTGGTGAACGTACGGCAGAGGAGGTAAAGATTAAGATCGGTACTGCTACAAAGCCGAAGGAGCCTCGTGAGGCGGCAATTCGTGGACGCGATTTGCTCACCGGACTTCCACGTGAGGTAATCGTGACGGATATCGATCTCCGCGAAGCCCTCGCACCATCTCTTGCTGCGCTCGTTGAGGCGACTAAGGAAGTACTTGAGACGGCCCCACCAGAAATTCTTGCCGATGTGATGCATCGAGGAATCGTTATCGCAGGTGGCGGTGCACTTATTTATGGGTTGCCGGAACTTCTTGAACTCGCATTACATATTCCCGTCGTTACCGCAGATGAACCACTCACCGCAGTAGCACGTGGAACAGGTATCATCATTGAAAATTTGGATATGTATCGCGAAGTGCTCATCGAGCATGATAACGAACTTCCATCACGCTAGCTCTCCTACATTCTGTTTGATTCGGTCTATAAACTATGCCAACTAATTTTCGACAGGAAAGGATGGTGAAAGAGCAGCGCCAAAAAATCTATGGCGCGCTTTTTCTCATTCTTGTCATCATCGTCCTTGGGCGTTCCTCTGTGCTTGGCGCAATTGGGCGATTTGGGCATTTGATAGGTCTTCCACTTTGGCATAGTGCGGATGCCCTCCAAGCTTCAGGAATTGATATCGCAAGCATGACTCGAACAAGAGCCTCACTGATTGAAGAGAATAAGGTGTTGCATGAGCAGGCAGAATTGAGTGACTTACGAGCAAAGACTATTGATGCACTTGTATCAGAAAATGAACATCTCAAGGAGCTGATGGGGCGCGATACAAAAGAGGATACTGTGCTAGCGCGCGTGCTTTCGAGGCCGCCATTTGAAGTCTATGATACTTTCATTATCGATGTTGGCATGCATGAAGGGGTGAGTGTTGGTGCGCTTGTGTACGGGAAGGGCTCATTTGTGATTGGTTCAATATCAAGAGTAATGGATAGGAGCTCAGTGGTAACACTCGCATCTGCCCCCGGTGAAACGCGCAGCGTTATGGTTGCAGAGTCATCTGGTGATGAAAAGCAAGCCTCAAGTACGACGGACACACTTTCTGAAAAGCATAATCTAGTCTTTGCAGGTATTGGGGGAGGAGGCTTTCGTGCTCAGGTTCCAAAGCAATTACATATCGCACCCGGGACGATGATGGCACTTCCTACGCTTAATCCTTCTTTCATCGGTATAATCACTACAGAGTATGTTCCCGAGGATGGGTCACTCAAAGAGATATACGGCACACTTCCATTTGGAATTAATTCACTTGAGTGGGTGAAAGTTGTCCTTGCTCTGCGTACTCCAGTAACACCATAATGTTCGGCTCAATCGACAAACAGCGTTTAGTAATTGGTGGCGCACTATTTATTGGTGTGTTTGTTTTGCCATCAATACTTACCCTGATTATTGGTGCATTGCTTGCATTGCGTTACAATAACTACTTCGAGTTTCCGGTATTCGCATTACTCATTGATGCAGTTTATCGCACTAATAGCATGTCAACGTTCGGCTTGTTTGGTTTTGCGGTAATCTACGTGCTCGCTGTTGATTATTTCAGAGTGAGAATTCGTATGCGTGATAATCGTAGGCTTTACTAACGTGGCTTCATTTTTCAAAAAAAGAACACTCGTCAATGAAGACATCGCTCCCGATGAGATTTTTTTGGATGATCGAAATATGCCAGGCTTCGATCAGCAGCAGTTTGAGGGTCGTATTGAGCAACCGATTGCTCGTGCATCAATTATTGCTCTTGGAGGTTTATTTGTACTCATCACTGTAGTTTTTTGGGTGAAGCTCGCGGATATGCAGGTTGCTCATGGTTCTGATTATGCAGCACAGTCAACGCGCAACCGTATTGACGAAACATATATTTTCCCAGAGCGTGGCGTCATCAGTGATCGTAATGGAGTACCACTCGCTTGGAATCTTCCAAAGGAAGGGGATGATGCAGACTTTGCGAAGCGAAAGTATATTGAAAAAGGTGGGTTCGGTCATATTCTTGGCTATCTAGGTTATCCACTCAAGGATAAGAACGGCTTGTACTATCAGAAGGCATATACTGCAATCAACGGTATTGAGTCGCAGTATCATGAATTGCTTTCTGGTGCGATTGGTAAACACCTTGTTGAGGTGGATGCGCGTGGTAATGTTGTTTGGTCAAATACAATTATTCCTCCTGTACCTGGAAAGAATATTACGCTTGCAATCGATGCTGACTTGCAGCATCAAATGTACGAGATTGTTAGTGGAGTCGCTCGCGCGGGTAACTGGACCGCAGGTGCAGCAGCGATAATGGATATTAATAATGGTGAACTCATTACGCTCACTTCTTTCCCAGAGTTCAGTTCGAATGTCATGACCGAGCGTGATGATCCGGAAAAAATGGAATCTTATCATAAGGATAAGCGCTCTCCGTTTATTGATCGAGCGGTTTCGGGGCTTTTTGCGCCAGGATCTATTGTGAAGCCACTTATCGCGGCGGCAGCACTGCAGGAAAAACTGATTACAAAGAATACTATCATTGTATCTGAAGGAAGAATCACCATTCCAAACAAGTACTTTCCTGATAAGCCTACCCATTTCAATGACTGGCGTGCACACGGAGCAATGACCGTGAAGGAAGGTATCGCGTATTCATCTGACGTATTCTTTTATGAGATCGGAGGAGGCTTTGGTGCACAGAAGGGTTTGGGGATCGAGCGACTTGAGAAATGGTATCGTAGCTTTAGTTATGGCGCTCCAACAGGGATCGATCTTGAAGGGGAGGCGAGCGGGACGCTTCCAAATCCTGCATGGAAAGAGAAGACATTTAATGGTGATCCGTGGCGTGTCGGTGATACCTATTTCACAAGCATCGGTCAGTATGGAGTGCAATCAACCTTGCTTCAGCCACTAGTTGAAGCTGCTGCGATAGCGAATTATGGAACAGTGCTTACGCCACACCTTGTAAAGGATCAGGTATTTCCAACACGAACAATTGCGATTGATAAAAAGAATTTTGATATCGTGCAAGAGGGCATGCGCTTGGCAGCATCTCCTTCAGGAACAGCGAATACGCTGGTAATGGATGGGGTACACTTCGGTGCAAAGACGGGAACTGCAGAACTCGGCGTTACTAAGAATCATGTGAACTCTTGGGTTATCGGTTTCTTCCCATACGAAAAGCCGAAGTACGCTTTTGCCTTGGTGATGGAGCATGGTATGAAGGGTGATACAAAGAATGCTGCATATACAATGCGCAAGTTCTTTGATTGGCTTGCGGTGGCGCATCCTGAATATCTTGGCATGAAGGCTCCGCTTGCGGCACCTACAGAAGATAGCAATGGTCATGATGGTGAAGCCGAGGCCCCGATACCAGCTCCGGTCGTTGGTCAGTAGAAAATAGGGAGAGTTTATAGGGCCCTCTTTCGACCTTTCTTTTATGAGAATTTGTGTTATATTATGGACTTATGGATACTCCAAAGGAATATTTGAGCAAGGAAAAGCACGGTGAGCTCGTTGCAGAGCTCGACTTCTTAACACGTACGCGTCGTAAAGAGATTGCAGAAGCACTCGAAGCCGCAAAGGCTCTTGGTGATCTCTCAGAGAATGCAGAATACCATTCTGCGCGTGAGGCTCAGGCCGCACTCGAAGAGCGCATCTCAATGCTTGAAGAAATTCTTCGCACTGCGATTGTTGTCGGTGAACATGCAAGAAAGGATACCGTTGATATTGGTTCTACCGTCACCATTAAACGCAATGGCGAGAAGCAAGTCTTTACACTTGTTGGTTCAGAAGAAACTGATGTGCTCTCGGGCAAGATTTCAAACCGCGCTCCACTAGGCGAGGCACTCATGGGTAAGAAGAAGGGTGATGTCTGTAAGTATAAGACACCAGTCGGAACTGCTGAGTGTACAATTCTCGAAGTCGCTTAATACATTCTGCCCGCCGAAAGGCAGGCAGGATTTATTTTTATTACGTATTATATTTGATATAATTATTCCATGGCATCACTTGAAGAAATTCGCACCGAGCGTCTGCGCAAGCACGCACTCCTCCTTGAGAAGGGAATGAATCCATATCCTTCGAAAGTCCCTCGTACGCATGCAGTAAGTGCAGTGCGCGCAAATTTTGCAGACCTCGAATCAAAGGCAGCGATCGTTGCGCTCGCGGGACGTGTCATGGCCATTCGTGGTCAGGGCGCCATTCAGTTCGTTGTGCTCGATGACGGTACGGGTACATTCCAGGCCGTCATGAAGCGTGACACGCTCGGAGAGGAGAAGATGGATTTCTTCGGCGCTACTGTAGACATGGGTGATTTTATCTCTGTAACCGGAACCGTATTTACCACGCAGCGTGGTGAGGCAAGTATCCTTGTGACCGACTGGGTCATGGCAAGCAAGTCATTGCTCCCACTCCCTGATAAGTGGGGTGGACTCCAGGACGAAGAAGAAAAGCTGCGTAAGCGCTACCTCGATATTCTGACAAATGCAGAATTGAAGGATCTTTTCATCAAGAAGTCAAAGTTCTGGCAGGCAATGCGTTCATTCCTTATCAATGAGGGTTATCTCGAAGTCGAGACTCCGATTATCGAAGTGACAACGGGAGGAGCGGATGCTCGTCCATTTGCCTCACATCACTGGGCACTTGATATCCCTGTCTTTAACCGCATTTCTGCCGGTGAGCTGTGGCAGAAGCGCCTCATGGTCGCAGGTTACCCAAAGACCTTCGAGATTGGACGCATCTTCCGTAATGAGGGCATGAGTCCAGAGCACGCACAGGACTATACACAGATGGAGTGCTATGCAGCTTGGGAGAATTTCGAAGAGGGAATGCAGTTCGTGGAGCGTCTCTACCGCCATGTTGCGAAGGAGGCATTCGGGACCGAGCAATTCACCATTCGTGGTTTCGATATCGACCTCAGTAAGCCATGGGCACGCTACGACTACACGGAGACTATTCATCGTATGACTGGTGTCCATATCGTGACGGCTACCCAGGAAGAACTCGATGCAAAGCTCAAGGAGCTTGGTGTGCGTTTCGACCCCAAGGGCTGGAATCGTATGCGTGCGATTGATAATCTTTGGAAGTGGTGCCGCAAGCAGATTGCAGGACCAGGATTCCTTATTAATGCACCTGTGGAGATGGCTCCACTTGCGAAGGTTGCAAAGGATGGCAAGACCGTTGAGATGTACCAGCCAATCATCGCGGGAAGCGAGGTAGGTCGTGGATACAGTGAGCTCAATGATCCTATTGATCAGCGACAACGATTCACGGAGCAGCAAGGTATGCGTGATGCAGGTGATGAGGAGGCACAGATGGCGGACTGGGAGTTCGTCGAAGCGCTAGAGCATGGTATGCCACCTACATCAGGTTTCGGCGTCTCGGAGCGTTTGTTCTCATTTTTGGCAGATAAGCCAATTCGCGAAGCCCAGCTTTTCCCACTGGTGAAGCCAAAGATAGATTAGAAATAAAACACCGTCTAAAGATGGTGTTTTTCTTTCTCGAAGGATTTAATGTGCAATACTTTTGTCAAACTATATAACGGGTGTTTTGTGCAAAATGCATGCCCATTCTGTTCGGCCGATGATTATGTGATTGTCGGGGTCATCGAATCAGTATTCCTAGGATTTCTTGACGAAAACAGTAACGACGGTAATGTGGGTAGAGAAGAACCTTGGAGGTAGTATGTCCATCAATGATCGGCCACGTTGTGGCTTTTGTCTTTCCGATGAAGGGCCGCTTATTCCCGGAAGTGCCGTTTCTCGTCTTTTTGAAGGCGATGTAGTTCGAGAGATATTGAATGTGCTCGAAGATAACGGAATCTATAATCCCTCTCGAAACATTGCTGATGCAGTCGCGTATGTTCATATCTGCCCCAGATGTGTGCTGCGCTATGCAGAGCAAGAGGTAGAGAAGCAGAGGAGTGATGCACGTGAAGATTCGGTTGACTATACACCACAGACTATTCATGGGTATCTCAACCGTTGGGTCGTAGGTCAAGATCGTGCGAAGAAAACACTCGCAATCGCGATTTACGAACATTACGCGCGAATGCGCATCAAGGAGATTTCAAGAGTTCCGAGTGATCCGTATCGCGATGTTGAACTCAAGAAGGCGAATGTGCTCCTTATTGGGCCAACGGGTAGTGGTAAAACATTGCTCATAGAAACGATTGCGCGCTATCTCGATGTTCCATTCGTTGTTGTTGATGCAACGACGATCACGGAAGCGGGCTATGTCGGCAAAGATGCGGATCATTGCATCAAACGCCTTTTGCTCCTTTCGGATGGTTCTGTGTCTCGCGCGGAACGCGGTATTGTTTATCTCGATGAGATTGATAAGATTGCATGTGCACAGGATACGAGCATCAATCGCGACATTGGAGGTGAGGGAGCGCAGCAGGCGTTACTCAAACTCATTGAAGGGGTCGAGGTTGAAGTGACGACGCGAAGTGATTCGGGCAGTCCGTCGAAGTCCACAGTGAACACGAGCGGCATACTCTTTATTGCAAGCGGTGCGTTTCCCGGCTTACCCGAGATCATTGGGAAGCGCAAGCATAGCAGGGGAATGGGTTTCCAGACCTCGCCACAGAAGAAGCAGTGTTCAGAGGATTGCCTCTGTGACGTCACCGTAGAGGATTTGAAGCGCTATGGCCTGATTCCAGAGTTTCTCGGCCGATTTCCGGTCATTGAGACACTGGAGGCACTCTCTCGTGCTGACCTCATTAGCATCCTCAAGGACCCAAGAAATTCGCTACTCAATCAGTATCGCAAGTTGTTCTTATTTGAAGGAATACAACTCACCGTCGACGATGCAGTACTCGAATCTATTGCTGATGATGCTATGGGTAGTGGCACCGGCGCCAGAGGCTTGCAGAGTGTATTCGAGAAAATCATGAGAGATTTGGTGTACATTATCCCCGGGATGAAAATCGCTGAACCAGACCTGGTCAGTGTTCAGGTCACGATGAAATATCTCGAGGGCGGAACTGCAACCTTCGGATATAAAGAAAAAGGGCCTGATGGCTCTAGACGACGTGCACGTCGATGATCAAAAGCGCTACGATTGTAGCGCTTTTTTATATGAAAAGGGACCGAAGTCCCTTATGGTTACTGCATGCAACATTTTTCCGCGCGCTCGTAAAGGAGCGGGCTTTTATTGCAGGCGATGTTGATGATCTGGAGGCGCGAATTTGGGAAGTCCCTGTGGTGCAAGAGGATCGCATTACGGATCGCCGCGCACGCATCCTCGAAAGGCTTGAACAGCGTCGTCTTGTTCGCGTCAAAGCGCGGGATCCCGATGGACACCACACGCATGAGCTCCTTGTCGGCGAGGGTGAGGGCGTTATAGACGATGTCCTCGATGGAGAGCTTGCCATCATCGACGACGAAGATGACATTGTCGAAACGAACAGGGTACATCTGCGTACGTTCGATCTTGAAAGCACTTCCAGCGGGGAGCGGGAGCCGCTTTTCGGCTCGGTGGTGGAAGTGATCCCCGACCAGGTGCATGATCGCCTGATCAGTGAACGTCTTTTCGCCGCCACCATCACCAATTGTGGTGATGATCGCGTCTGCGGCCAGATCGGTGATCGGCCTTTTGTGGATATTGATTGCGGGCACGAGGCCTCCTTTTAGAAAGAACATAATTGACACTACAATAAATTTTCTCTTAGTCAAGGTGAGTGTGGAGGCTGAACATCACGAGTAATATGCGCGAAATAGTCTGCTCAATAGTGAGCAATTATTCATGAAATATTTCTTGCAAAATGCTATGCAGGTTTTTTGATGAAATTTTTTTTCACTATCAAAAATATGGCTAACGCTCTGTGTTGTGGGGAAAGTGGGACTGTGGATAACTTTATTGTTGCATAATGGGGGAGAGTGGGATAAAATGGGAACATGTGGGAGAAAGTGGGAAACTTGAGGAACAAAACATCAGCCACATTCGGGGTCATCACCCGAGCAAAAAGATATCGAAGGGCATGTGGGTGCCACTCGGTATCTGCTCGGGGCGATGCCCTGGTGCTGGTGTGTTAGACCTGCTGGTGGGTCTAATGCATCAACACTAGGGTAGCGCACAGTTTCATGACGAAACTTAACGTTCAAAATCCATGTTTATAGGCGAATATACAAATACCATAGATGATAAAAAACGACTTTCTGTGCCCTCAAAATTTCGAAAGGAATTGGGTGAGAAGGCGGTTATCACGTATGGTTTGAATAAAGCGCTTACTCTCTATCCACTCTCAGAATGGGAGATCTACGCAGAAAAGCTCGGTAGTCTCTCTGTAGGAAACCCTGAAGAACGTGCATATGCACGTGCAATGCTCTCGGGAGCATTCGAGGTAGAACTCGATAAGTCAGGACGTATTCTTTTACCGCAGCAGCTCACACAATTTGCAGCTATCGATGGACGTGTGGTGTTCACGGGAATGGCACGCTTCGTTGAGCTCTGGGATGAAGCAACATGGAATGCATACCGTACCACCGTTATTCCAAATACTGATGCACTTGCAGAGTCGCTCGGTGCACGAGGTTCAATCTAGAGAGGCGTATGAAGACACACATAAGCGTATTGTACCAGGAATCACTCGATGCATTGCTGCTCGCCCCGGGAAAGACAATCATTGATGGAACCTTTGGTGCAGGAGGACACAGTAGGGGTATCGCAGAGAAAATTGGTAAAAAGGGAACACTCATCGCATTCGACCAAGATGGAGAAGTGTTTACAAAACCGATTGTTGACGAAATTCGCTCATTCACAAACTTTATTCCAGTTATTGCAAACTTCCGCACGATGGCTCATGAGCTCTCGCAGCAGAAAATTGATCACATTGACGGAGTACTTCTCGATCTTGGACTATCAAGCACTCAGCTAGAAGTATCAGGCAGAGGATTCAGCTTTCAACGTGATGAACCGCTCGCAATGACGTTCTCGGACAAGCCCGAAGAACAACTCGTCACTGCAGAAACAGTGGTTAATAATTGGAGTCGCGAAACGATCACCGAGATCCTTAGGGGTTTTGGCGAAGAACAGTTTGCGTGGCGAATTGCGGGAGCAATCGTTGAAGCACGAACAAAGAGTGCAATAAAAACGACTAATGAACTTGTTGCAATCATCAAGGGGGCAGTCCCTGGATGGTATCAGCACGGTCGCACACATTTTGCGACCCGTACGTTTCAGGCTCTTCGTATGGCGGTCAATGACGAGACAGGTAGTGCTGAAGAGGGTATGCGCAGTGCATTCGCACTTCTTGCGCCGAAAGGGCGCCTTGCCGTCATATCGTTCCATTCGATTGAAGATAGACTAGTGAAACAAACGATGAAGGATCTTGCTGAGCATGCAGGGGGAACCCTTGTTACAAAGAAACCGATTATTGCAGGCGATGAAGAACTTTCAGAGAATCCACGTAGCCGTAGTGCAAAATTACGCATAATAGAAAAATCATGAAAATCCCAATAACAGTACAACATACGATACGACCCGTTATCCGTATTTGGGATAAGACGAATCGACGCGCAAAGCCTCGATCACGCATCATGTCTATTTTCCGAATCGCCTAATCCATTAACATCAGAAAACCATGCAAACACTCTACGCAAAAGCAAATGTAATGAACTCTTGGTACGCACAGAACGCACGTACTGTTTTCACTGTGATGCTCGCAATTCTTATTGCTAGCTTTGCTTCGTACATGTTTTTCATGGTTTCTTCATTGTCTTCTGGGGTCGCATATCAGAAGGTGCGTCGTGAGATTGCAAATACTGAATCACGCATTGCAAACCTTGAGGCTGAGCGTATTGCACGCATGAAAGCAGTTGATCTTGCATTTGCAAAGGATCGTGGCTTTGTTGAGGTTTCGCCTACTCGATATATTGCTTCTGCGGCAGCAACTGAGAAATTTACAATGCGTGACGCGCGCTAATCCTCTATGCGGAATCCACGTCAGTTACGATTGCGCTTGGCAAGCATACCCGTCCTACTCATAGGGCTGGTTTTTATTGCCCGATTGTATAATTTGCAAGTGCAGCACGGAAAGGAGTACGCCGCAGAGGGTGAGAAACAATATGTTTCAACCTCAGGCTACACCTATGAGCGAGGCAAGATATTCATGATGAACAAAGACGGGGAACGTCTTGAAGTTGCGAATATCGCACAAGGGTGGCTCATGACTATCAATCCGCAGTTGATTACAAATCCGGAGGAAACGCATCAGAAGATTGCAGCATTCTATCCTTCGCTGTCATACACAGAGTTCATGAGTAAGTCGGCGAATAAGCAGGTGAAGTATGCAGAAGTTGCACACCGTGTTCCCGACGAGATTGGACTTAAGATTAGTGCACAAAAGATTACAGGAGTGCAGTTGTTTAGGGAAACCTGGCGCACGTACCCTGGTGGAGATATCGGAGGTCAGGTAATCGGCTTTGTGGGACATCAAGGTGACGACTTCACTGGTCAGTATGGTGTCGAACGCTACTACAACGAGGCGCTCACCAGAAACGAAGATAACATCAGAGTGAATTACTTCGCTGAACTTTTTGGGAGCATAAAAAATGTTGTCTATGATCGTAAGGAGGAGGAGCGTGGAGATATTGTGCTGACACTCGAGCCAACCGTACAGTCATTGCTTGAGCATACACTTACGAAGGTGCAAAACGAATGGAACTCGAAGCAAGTAGGAGGGATTGTGATGGATGCGAAAACTGGTGCAATTTATGCCATGGCAGCAAATCCCACATTTAACCTCAATGAATATGGAAAAGTGAAAGATATCTCCGTATTTCGTAATCCGCTTGTAGAGGATGTTTTTGAGATGGGCTCCATCATGAAGCCTCTTACGGTTGCTGCGGGAATTGATACTGGAGTCATTACTTCGAACTCTGTCTATAATGACGTTGGGGTTATGCGTCTGAATGCAAAGACCTTTAGCAATTACGATGGAAAAGCACGTGGTCCAAATACTCCCGTGCAGCAGATTCTAAGTCAATCCCTTAATACTGGTGCTGCATATGTTGCACTCAAAGTAGGGAAGGAGCAATTCAAGGACTACTTTTTGAATAAGTATCAGCTTGGACAGGAAACTGGTATAGATCTCCCTGGAGAGGCTCATGGTCTTATTTCAAATTTTAATTCGAAGCGTGATATTGAGACGGCTACCGCATCCTTCGGTCAGGGCTTTGCTGTGTCACCGATCAATACGATTGTTGCACTCGCTTCACTTGGGAACGGAGGCTATTTGGTTACACCACACGTGATGTCGGAAATCGTCTACAGTAATGGTACAACGCGTAAGATTGTAGCTCCGACGCCGGTACCGATTTTGAAACCAGGCACATCTGAAGAGATCTCGCGCATGCTCGTCACCGTCGTTGACAAGGCTCTTCTTGGTGGCAAACTAAAGATTCCCGAGTATACAGTCGCTTCGAAGACGGGAACAGCACAGATTGCACGAGCAGATGGAAAGGGCTACGAAAAGGATAAATATTTGCACACGTTCTTCGCCTATGCGCCTGCATATAATCCACGATTCATTATCTTCTTGTTCAATAAGGAGCCGCAGCATGTGGACTACGCATCACAAACGCTTGGTGCACCCGCCATGGAGCTTGTACGTTTCTTGCTCAACTACTACAATGAAACACCAGATCGCGCCTCAAGCATTGAGAAGCCTTTATTCCCAAAGCAGGCAGATCCTGAGCCAGTAATCATTCCTACTCCTGCCACTTCCACTACTCCTGCAACCTCAACGCGAACAACAACATAGTATGAAAAACTTTCTTCGAGACATCACTACACGCATTATGTCCGCGCTTGCAGAAAGCGCGCTTTTGCGACATAAACCGTTTATTATCGGAGTCACAGGTAGCGTGGGGAAGACGACGACAAAAGACGCAATCGCGCACGTGCTCGCAGAACACACGAGCGTGCGCAAGAGTGATAAGAGTTTTAATAGTGAGATTGGGCTACCTTTGGCGATTCTTGGGCTTCCGAATGCATGGCTTAGTCCGTGGGGCTGGTTCAAGAATATCGTTGCAGGAATAAAGATTGCATATTTCCATAAGGAGTTTCCAAAGGTACTCGTACTTGAAATTGGCGCAGATAAGCCGGGTGATATCGGTCGTGCGATGAAGTGGATTCATCCATTGATTGGTGTGCTGACTAGGCTGCCCGATAGGCCAGTACATGTCGAGAATTTTCCTACGCCCGAGCTTGTGCGTGAAGAAAAGGCAAAGTTGATTGCAGCACTTCCAGAAAGTGGCGTATTTGTCGCAAATGCAGATGATGAGCGCGTTATGAAACTTGCCGAAGATGCACACATGAAGGTAATTAGTTATGGTTTCAAGGAAGGCGCAATGGTTATGGGTAGTAGCGTTGCTATCACATATGCGGATGCCAAGAAGACTATTCCTCGTGGTGTTTCGATGGACGTGACTTACGGTAGGGAGACCGCCGTGGTACATATTGATGGCGTGCTTGGTGAGCATATTCTCGCAAGTGCACTTGCCGCAATTGCGGTGGCGCTTGCACGCGATATACGCTTCATGGATGCGGTTAGAGACGCAAGTGGATGGAAGACTGCACCAGGAAGAATGCGTATCATAAAAGGCAAAAATGGAGCAACCATAATCGATGATAGCTATAATGCTTCACCCGTAGCGATGAGAGCCGCTCTTGATACACTCAAAACTATTCCTGCTGTTCACCGTATTGCGGTGCTTGGGGACATGCTCGAACTTGGTAAGTACAGCGATGAGGAACACAAAGCTGTCGGAGCATACGCAGCATCTTTCGTTTCTGGACTTGTTGTAGTCGGGAAGCGCGCACGACTAATGGCCGAGGCGGCCCTCCTTGCAGGACTCCCCGCTAATCGCATTCGCATATTTACCAACTCCGTTGAAGCGGGTGAGGCGCTTGCTCGTGAAATTGGAGAAGGTGATGTGCTCCTCGTGAAAGGTTCACAAGGAAGTGGTGCAAATATGGTGCGCATGGAACGAGCGACAAAGCAAATGATGGCAGATATTGCCGATGCGAAGAAGCTTCTCGTAAGGCAGGAGATGGAATGGGAAAAGCAATATCGAAAGGTATAATGTGAAATGACCACGAATGTGGTCATTTTTATCTTGGCTCTCTTCTTCATGGGCGCTTCATGCGCCTGTGGTATACTGATAGGCCGTCATAATCGCGCCCTAAGGGCCCATTATTCGTCCATGTTATACTTTACCTATGAATCTTACAGCTAGTGTCGTTTCTGCGTTCATTTCTTCGCACCTGTTCATGCTAGGGCTTATTGTTGCCGTGCTTGTTTTTGAGCTTATTTTAAGCACCTATCTTCAGCAATTGAAATCATCCTATGAGCGCAAGCAGGTGGGTCTTTCTGATGAGTCTGAGATTGAGGAACTTTCCATTGAATATTACAGTAGGAAGCAACGTGTTTCGTTACTGCGCGCCGGCACAATTACTGTCGCCCTTCTTGTGGGGCTTGTGGTATATGATGTACGTGCAATCACATTTATCGCCCTTGCTGTCGGTGCCAGTGTGCTTGTGTTCAAGGAGAGTATTAATTCGATTATTTCCTACTTCCATATTCTTTCGAATTATCATGTTGGTGATGATGTGAGTGTGCTTGGGGTGCGTGGGGAAGTGCTCCATATTCGTCCCTTGGTGACGACCATCCTCGGAAAGAATGATGATGGTGAGTACAATGGACGCGTGACCGCAATCCCAAACTATCAGTTTACCTGGACACCTGTTGAGCGCATGCAGATGAAGTCAAACAGCTATATGCTGGTAAAGATGAATATCCCTTTTGAGTCTTCATTGTTTAAACAGACATTTGCTGAATTCGTTAAAGATCTTCGTGCGCACCTCGATGAGATGCTCCCAAGACGCACTATAAAGAAAGTTGGATATTTCAGATCATATGTCGGCTATCGTTACAAGATAGAATATAGTTATGATCTTGATGCGCGCATTATTCTGCATATTACTTTTGTGAGTCAGTCGAAGCGCATCCCTGATCGCAAAGAGCGCATTATCGATTACGTTGAATCGTGCAAGAAATAACAGCAAAACACGCTGTTTTTCTTTGCATGAAACCTTTATTGCAATTGGTGGTTATATCATTGGACGCACCGCAAACGCAGAGGTCAATCATGAATATGTCAAAAAGAGTAATCAGGTGCACTTGTGTTTTGGATTTGTGGAAACACTTGGGGAAGTTTTTACTCATGGAAGCACATGCAGGACTATTTGTTGGATTACTCCTTATTGTCTTTGCAATTTCTCGCGAGTACACATTTCTCTTACCCCGTTACGATTTCATTTTTGCTGCAGCACTCCTCATTCAGTCATTACTCATCATTTTTAAGTTCGAGACAATGTCTGAGGTACGTGCTATTACGTTCTTTCATATCGTCGGCTTTGTGCTCGAAGTATTCAAGACGCATCCGAGCATCGGTTCGTGGTCTTATCCTGAGTTTGGATATACAAAAATATTGGGCGTCCCGCTCTATGCGGGATTCATGTATGCCTCTATCGGCAGCTATATGATGCGTGCATGGAAGGACTTTGAACTTTCAATCATTCATCCACCGAAGAGATGGCTCGCGGTGCTGCTTGCGTCACTCGTGTACCTCAATTTCTTTACACATCACTACATCTTTGATTTCCGCTATATACTTATCGCACTCATACTCTTTGTGTTTCGTAAGACAACAATTCACTACAGGGCGTTTGGGGGAGTGCGACGCCTGCATTCAAGTTTGGTATTCTTTTTCTTTGGTATTATGATTTGGATTGCAGAGAATATCGCTACTTACCTTGGTGCATGGCAATATCCCCATCAGTCTTTGGGGTGGCACATTGTGCATCCCCAGAAGATCATTTCATGGGCACTGCTTGTCATCATTAGCTTCATCATAGTCGCATCTCGTGATAAAGCTTGGAGAGGCCTCGAGCGGTAATTCAAAACCAGGAGCATGCTCCTGGTTTTTTAATCATTAAAGTGATGACCGAACTTCTTCTTTTTTGTATCGAGATAGTGCTTATTATGAGCATTCGCTTCAATGATAAGAGGTATGCGTTCCGCGACATGCACGCCGAGTTCGCGCATAGAAGTAACCTTTTTGGGATTATTCGTAATGAGTTTGATGGTGTCAATCCCAAGATCGTCCAGAACATTTTTTGCCATTGCATATGTCCTCCCGTCCGCATCGTGGCCAAGGAGAATATTTGCTTCATAGGTATCATGTCCATCTTCTTGGAGTTTGTACGCTTTGATCTTTTCGAAAAGGCCGATACCACGACCTTCCTGGCGCAGGTAGATGAATACGCCGTTGCCTGATTCTGCAATCATGCGCAGGGATGCTTCTTTTTGAGGACCACAGTCGCAGCGTAGGCTGCCAAAGGTGTCACCAGTCAGGCATTCGCTATGAATGCGCACGAGCGGGTGCATATGAGGCGCCAGGCGGGGAGTGGAGAGTACGACGGTTTCTCTACCGAGTTCTTGTTTATAGACGGTGATAGAGAAATTCCCAAAGTCACTTGGAAGCTTTGCAGAGAGGTGTTCCATAGGGATATTGTAGCATGTGTGTAGAGGACCAGTATAAAAGGAAAGTATGTGCAAAAAACCGAGCACTGCTCGGTTTTTAACTGCTTATTCACATTCACCATTATAGACCGGAAGACATCCGATTGATGGTTTTGCGTTAGGGTCCGCATTGAGATCATTCACGATATGCGCATCAAGTTTTGCGCGAAGCTCGTCCTTCTTTGCGATATTCGTCGCAGCGAGATCGGTGAGTTCTTTAGGATCTGAATTTAGGTCATAAAGCTCCTCCTTTCCCGTTTGTAATGTACGGATGTATTTCCATCCATCCGCTGTGCGAATACTGCGCATATGAGTGAAGTCGCGGTAGTCCGTCTCGGTGAAGACGTCATAGCCGGGCTTTGCGGGGTCAGTGATGTACTCAAGAAGATTTGGTCGACCAGATACTTGCTGAGCGAATTGCGCAGAAGGTGTGACGCCTGCGATCTTGAGGATTGCTGCGGCAGTATCCATCATACTCACTTGATTCTTTACTACACTACCACCTGCAACACCAGGGATCTTGAAGATGAGTGGAACGCGTACGAGTTCATCATAGAGCGCGTGTCCATGGTCAAAACCCTTGTGTTCGTAGAATTCCTCACCGTGATCGGAAACGACGACGATTACTGTCTTGTCGAGGAGTCCACGAGTCTTCAATTCGTCGAGGAATCCTTGGAGCTTTGCGTCAGCATCATGTATCTTACTGTCATACCATGCAGTCCAGAATGCAGCATCCTCTTTGGTCATAGAGAGAGGGGCGACGAGCTGATCCTCACGAAGCTTTGCCTCTTCTTCCATCGTACCTTTGAATGGGCCAGTATAGTTCGTTGGTGCAAACGTACCCTTGTAGTCTTTTCCGATTCCTGCAAACTGTCCGTGAAGGTCATAGCCGTGGAAGAACATGAAGAACTTTTGATCCTTTCCAAGGCTATCTAGCCACTGCATTGCATGCTGATTGCTATTTTCGAGGCCGCCAAACGTGACTTCGTCAGTGTATGCGTCGAAACCTTGGTTGTATCCGAACTTTGCGGAAACTCCTGCATCACCGGTGAATCCTCCCGTTGCGTATCCTGCTTTTTTGAATTGTTCTGCGAGTGTCTCGATGTTTGGAGAAATTTCTTTAAGGTTCGAGAGTTTCTTTGTTTCTTTGGTAAAGATCCTGAACTTATTGATGACCCCATGTACGCCAGGATAACTACCGGTCATAATAGCCATGAAACCAGGCACCGTCCACGGAGCCGCTGAGATCGATTGCTGAAAGATCGTTCCTTCGCTCGCAAGCGTATCAAGTACCGGGGTAGTTTTGCGTTCGTAGCCCAAGCTGCTTAAGTGGTCGGCGCGTAATGTGTCTACTCCAATAATGATGACGTTACAGTCTTTGCAAGATGGATGCTTATCAAAAAGAGGTGATTTGATTATTGTAAATAGAGCAACAATTCCTATGATTCCTAGTAGTGTAATTTTTGTGTATGTGTGCATATGTTCAATTTATAGCAATATGGTTGGAGGGTAGTGCAATGGGTGGGATGGGGAGTGGTACTAGAAATATGGCTGTATCTCTAGGGTTGTCTGTGCTGGCAACTTCATCTTGAATTGCTCACGTTCCCATTGCTTGAGTTTTTCTTCGAGGTAAATGATTTCAGGATTTTCGCGTTCTCTAGTGTAGATGTTGTTTGTTTCCCTTGGGTCAGTACCAAGGTGATAAAGCTCATATTCTGAATAAGACTGAGGCGAAGCGCGGAAGTTATTGTGCCATGCCCATCTATCAAGTGCGCGGTGGGCACGTCGATGTATAAGCTTCCAATCATGCGTGCGGATCGCGACATCCGCAAAATGTTCCTGGTCATCAAGGGCAAGAAAACCCTCAAGACCCTCATAGTAGGACATCACTCTTTCCCACATGGAAGTGCGGGTGATGTAGACTGCCTCTCGAGGGTTATTTGCGCGCCCCATGATGTACGGAGAGAGATCATAACCCTCCGTTTCAATTTGAGGGAATGTAAGGAGTGCGAGGAGTGTGGGGATGATATCGACTCCCGATACAAGGCCGTCTATTCGCCCGGGGTTCAACATTGGTGACTTGATGATGAGGGGTGTGTGTGTCTGCTCATCAAAAATATCATAGTGAAGAACGTATCCACGTTCATTCAGTCCCTCGCCATGTTCTGACTCGAGAATAACAATGGTATTCTTATCGATTCCTGATTCCTTAAGGAAGCTGAAAAGTTGTCCAATTCTCCTGTCGGTCATTAGGATACCATCATCGTACCTGCCGACGATGAAATCAAAATCATTTTTTCCGAGCTGTGCTATAGGCTCAAATTTTGCCTGTGGCCCGCGGCGAGCAAAGACTGTATTTTCAAAGAGATGATCGACAAGCTTCCATGTGTTCTTCGATGCGGTTTTGAAGTACCCATCATATGTTGAGCTACTGAAGTGGTGCGGCTCTGATTGTCCGTAGGGCCAGTGCACTGATCCAATTGGTAGCCAGAGGAAGAATGGGCTACTGCTTGCACTTACTACGCTTATCCAATCAATCGAATCACCGATTAGATTTTTGTCACGTCCATTGAATTCACTTGCTGTAGCCTCTGAGAATACGTAGCGGTCAAATCCTCGGCTCAAGCTATGGCCAGCATTATATCCTTTGAATTCTGGTGAAGTACCAAAGGCCGCAGTCTGATATCCATGGTCTTTAAGTAATCGAGCAAGATTCGGTGTCGAGGTAGGGAGTGTCTCTTGGAAATTTACAACACCTGTTGTGAAAGGGTATTTTCCAGTATGAACACTTACTTCACTGATTGGAGTTAGGTGGCTCGTGGAAAAATAATTATTGAACACAACCGCCTCCTTTGACCATTTGTCGATATGAGGAGTTGTGTCACGGGAATAACCATAGATTCCCATGTGGTCTGCTCGGAGACTGTCGATTGAGATGAGGATGACATTGAGTGGCTTTGCAGGTTTCGTAGGAAGGAGATATGAAATGCAAAGATACCCTGCGAAGAGGACGAGGGGGATGAGAAGGAGGGCGATGCGGAAGTGGTGGTGGATGCGGCGGGCGTGGTGTTTGATGCGGGGGTGAAGGTGCATAAAAAGAAGATAAGACTTAGGCTTTGCTTAAGTATAATGCATGATAGGCGCGAGGGGGAGGGGATAGCAATACAAAAAACGAGGCTGCTATGCCTCGTTTCACTTTACTCATAGCGTAGCGCTTCGGCAGGTTCCATGCGTGAGGCCTGTCGTGCAGGAAGAAGTCCTGAGATTACTCCGACGACAAAGGTGAGGAAGAGTATGACGAATAGCCCAAAGAAGTCTAACGATGCAAAAGAGAAGAGTCCACGAATTCCATTACTCTCACCGTATTTTCCAATAAGGAAGGCGAGTAGGATTCCAAAGGTGATACCCAGTATTCCTCCAACAAGTCCGATGATTCCTGACTCCAAGAGAAAAAGCGTGAGTACGTTGTCGTTTGTCGCACCGATTGCCTTCATGATTCCGATTTGTTTCGTTCGTTCAAATACAGAGGTATACATGGTATTCATAACCCCCACGGCTCCGACAATGAGCGAGATAAGCGCAATGATGACCAAGACAAGCTCGATGATGGTAAGGACATTGCCTGCAAGTCGTTCTGTTTTTGCAGGTGTTAGTACAGAGAAGTCTCTTACTTGGTCTTGCTTTCCCAACTCAAACTTGATCTGTTTTGCGATGAGGTTTACATTTGCGTCAGGATAGAGTTTTATATCAGCATTCATTGCCACGCCACGAACACCCGTTAGGTTGCGGAATGTCCCAATAGACATGAGTATGATATTATCTGCCATTTGTTCACCGATAGAGGAGAGTACTCCTGCAACTTTCATTTTCTTCCCGCGAATGATGATCTCATCACCTACTTTTGGATGTCCTTTGAACAAAGCGTTCGCCACTTTATTTCCGATGATGATATCTGTTGAATCTATATCTGTAGGCCAATGGCCAGACTCGATTTTAATACCTTCGGATTCTTCCATGAGCTCCTTTGCAAGTCCCCATTGTATGCCATTGACGAGCGTGGATTTCTTTTCACCCATGAACTCTATGTTCATTGATGCAATGTCCTCAATCGCGACGAATTTGATTCCCTCGATTCTTTCAAGGGCGAAGAGGTCTTTTTCCTTGAATCGATCTCCACCAAAAAGGCTCGCAAGGGGATTACTCTCCTTGCCAGGAAAGACTACGATGAGATCAGAGCCGAACATTTGTAATGTGCTCTTGATTGAGTTCTGTATTCCATCTCCGAGCGCAAGAATGACCACGACGAGCATGATGCCGATGACAATACCCAAAATAGTCAACCAACTGCGCATCGGGCGATAGCGTATTCCTTTGAGGATTAAGACTAGGAATTTATTCAACATGATATTAGCGTAGTTTTTCATGCACCGTACCATTACGCACCAAACGACCGTCTTTGAAGCTGATCACTTGATCGGCCTTTTTTGCGATATTCAGATCATGGGTGACGATGAGCAATGTCTTCTTGTGCACCTTGTGCAGGTCAATGAGGATCTCCAGGATCTTTCCTCCAGTGACTGAGTCCAGATTTCCTGTGGGTTCATCGCCAAGAAGTATTGCGGGGTCATTTGCGAGGGCGCGCAAAAGGGCGATGCGCTGTTGTTCTCCGCCAGAAAGTTCCGTGGGTCGATGTTCCATACGATCCTTGAGTACCATCTCTCCAAAAAAGTGAGCGAGCATCTTTTCGTTCGGGGGAGTTGTGGAGAATACGAGTGGAAGGAGGGCATTTTCCTCAGCGGTGAGCCAGGGAATGAGATTGTACTGTTGAAACACGAAACCAAAAGTAAGCGAGCGCAACTGCGCGCGCTTGTCATCATCAAGATCGGTGATATCTTTTCCTTTAAGAAATATGCGTCCACTCGTTGGTCTGTCGAGTAGCCCCACCATGTTCAGCGTTGTACTTTTCCCGGAACCCGATGGTCCTACAATGACAGTAAAGTCTCCTTCCCAGATATGGAGGTGTAGCCCCTTTAGTACTTCAGTACGAATCGTTCCTGTGTCGAAGATTTTCCATACGTCATGCAGTCTCATCAAGGGCTCCTGTTCGTAGCGTGCTGGATCCTTCTTGTATCGTTGAACGCAAAATTTGCCACAGAAGTAGCGTTTTTGTTTACCACGTCCAAGTGAGGGGGAGTCAGAAAATTCTGCAATGTTCATTCCACAGACGGGGTCGATGATGAGTTTTGTTCCTTCATTGTCCATAGTGTATCAATCAGCGGGAACAACAATGGTTTGTCCTTCGCTAAGACCATTCATGACTTCGATGGATTCTCCATCAGAGATACCGGTTTCTATTGGGTGTTCCACTTGCTTGCCATTCTCTATAGTGAACACAAAGCTTTTTCCTTCTTTGCTTATTACTGCAAGAAGTGGGATTTTGAGTACACTATCTTTTGTAGAGACGAATATTGAGAGGTCAGCACTCATTCCCGAGCGCAATGGGAGCGCATTTGGCTCGATAAAGACATTAGTGCGATAATATTTGTCACCATCCTTCACTATCTCCTTTGGCTCGATGGAGAATACTTTTCCGTTTACTGTCGTGTTGGGGAATGCGTCGAATCTGATAAGCACAGTATTTCCGACTGCCTCATTAATCTTTACAATCTCAAGCTCAGAGATATCCGATTGAATCTTAAAGCTTGTGGTTCCTAATGTGATTGCAGTTACCTCAGGGAGCGCGAGTTCGCTTTTTTCAAGCCAAACTTTCGTAATTCTTGTGTCCATTGGTGCATATAGTGTCGACTTACGTATCTTCTCTTCTGTGATTGCTATCTGCGAACGATAGCTATTGATCTCCGCTTCGGCCTGGAGTACTTTCGCGCTCGCTATGGAGGTTTCTCCCTCCTCGGTTGCGAGTTCAGCACGTGCATCTTCAATTGCTTGGCTTTGTTCTTTTAGGGCTTGTTGATAGGCATTCTGATCATTCGAGTATGCAGCACTCTTTGTGTTTGGTATGTTCAGAATCCACGTTTTATCGACGTAATTTGAGAGGTCCTCTGGGAAATCGACAAAGAGCCCTAGTGTTCCAAGTGGGGTAGGGCCAGTTTTGCTGATGAGTATAGGCCCGACTTTTTCAAGTCCAAAGACATGGAGGACGTAGTCCTTGATGGCGATGTTCTTTTGAGAAGTGGTGAATCTGTAGATTCCTTGTTCTCCTGCATAACGTCCTGTGATGCGAGGAGGAGTGATGTTGTAATTGATCTCACTTGGTTCAGCGGTGAGATTATTTGAGAGCAGAGTACTGTATGCATTGTGCACAAGAGTCTCTTGTTTTTCAACGACCGTCGAAAGTCTTGATTCTGTATTTCCTGCCTCTGCTTTTCTGATGGATAGATTTGCCTCTGCTTGTTTTTCATCATTGCGGAGCTTTCGGAGCTCGAGCTCAAGATCTTTTGTTTCAAGTTTCATTAGTGGCTCACCCTGCTTCACTTGCTGTCCTTCTTTGACGAAGATCTTTTCGACGATACCAGAAGCAGGGAAGTGAAGGTCAAAGTCTTTTTCAGTGACGATATCTCCGCGCGCACGGACAGTTTCATTGACAGTACCGCGCGTTGCGGTGAAGTAGAGTAGCGGTGGAGTTTCCGATTTGAAATACTTCCCGTAGATCCAGAAAGAGACTAGGGAAATTCCGATAAGAGAAATGATAAAGACGATAAAGGAAGTGCGTCTCATACACTATAGTATAGCATAGGTGGAGAAGGATAGTGGGAGAGGGGGATTCAAGGAAGATGCTAGAGAGTGATACGCAGAGATATCTCACGAGCTTTGCTCGCGCACCCTAAAGGGGCCCGCACGGCCAGGCTCCTCGATTTCATTACATGAACGGTACACCTTTTGGACCTTTTGTATCGAAGACTCACAAAAGTCCTCAAAAGGTCTTGCTCTCTCGCTCCCATAAGAATGGGACCCATGAGCAAGAGCTCACCCACGGTTCTCGACGGAACCTCTTCGAGGTTCCTGCTTTCCTCCACGGGAGAGGTGTCCCTCTCCCGACCCCTTCTCCGTTCGATTCTCTGTAGGGATTCACAAAATAGAAAAACCTCCCAAGCTTTGCTTGAGAGGTTTTTCATTTTGTGACCCTACAGAGAATCGAACTCTGATTTAAGGCTTGAGAAGCCTCCGTCCTAACCGTTAGACGATAGGGCCAGTCGCTGCGCGAACCAGGCTGGCCATTTTGCTAGAGGAATCGGCCACCGCCGATACATTTCCTCGCGCCTTTCTCGCAAAACCTCGTAAGGCTGTCGCAATAGGGCCAATGACATTTCTGAGTTCTTGCTAGTCTGTTTCCTTTCTCACAGAGCCCCGAAGGGCTTTGCAATAAGGGTTACGGGCAACCACAATTCAGCAGAAAAGTGATCAGCTCGTTCGAATATCATAGCAGATTATTCAAGTTTGTAAAGTGCTAAAAGGGGTGTAGTATTGGGAGATATGGAGAACAGCATGGATCAAACGACTGCAACCTATAAAGAGCATTTTCGTAAGTTTATTGAGGGTACGCGGGGGCTTGATGTGCCTAACGCAGATATAAAGAAATGGATTGATTCCTTTTTACATCATATTCAGAAGGGTGGCACCATAATCGAAATGGGTTCAGCGTTTGGACGCGATGCGGATTATATGAAGTCGCATGGGTACAAAGTAGTCTGTACAGATATTGCAGAGCCCGCACTCGAGAAATTACTGACCAAGGGTTACGAGACGCATATGTATGATGTACGTGATGCAGTTCCCGAGGAATGGCGTAGGCGTTTCGATGGTTACTTTGCAAACGCGGTCCTGCTGCATCTTACTGATGATGCTTTTCGGGATGCGCTCACGAATGCATACGATATGCTGAAGCACGGCGGTGTTGCTGCTTTCTCTCTTAAGATCGGCATGGGCGATGAAGTGACTTCGAGGAAGATGGATGCACCGCGCTATTTCCGCTACTACTATAAGCCGGAAGTGGAGGCAATCATCGGCGAGCTTCCATTCGATATTATCTCTATCGAATATACCGCTGATGAGAAATGGATCGTTGCGATCTTGCGTAAGCGCTAACTCGACGGTCTTTTGCTTTATGTTATGCTCTCTGTGTGAGCAAGGGGAATAAATATATCTTTGTGCCCGATGAGATTCTTGATCTGCATGGTCTTACAGGCAGAGAAGCAGCCGAGGAGGTTGCCGATTTGCGTTCTCGCTATGAACGTGGCACACACCTACGCATCATTATCGGAAAAGGGACGCATAGCCGCGATTACCCGGTGATTCCGCATGTGGTACGTAATGCGCTAATGTCTCAGAACATTCCATGGAATTACGCAAAACAGCGAGACGGAGGGGAGGGCGCGATAGACTGTGTCATCAAGTATAAATAAAAAGACGCAATGTGTCTTTTTATTTTTAATGTGAACTTAAATTCTGCTGACTTAAGCCAAGGAATATCATCGTTCCTGCATGGATGCCGGCGAGGATAATAATGCCGAGGATGATATAAGTAGCGAACATGAGTTTCTTTGATACGAGTGGGTGAGGACCCTTTACGCCATTTACTGTATGCACGATGAGCAGATAGGTGAATATCAGGTAAATTCCATAGCCAACGAAGCTGTACACAAATGCACGCATATCATTCTGTCCAAAGAGAGGTGCAACCATGATCGGAAGTGCGATCTCAATCCACACGAAGAATACTGGAGCTAGGAAGAGAAGGTTTTTATGTGCGCTAAGCCCCAACTTGTGTGTATGTGATTCAGACATACATTAAGTATACCAGAAAAACAACCACACAATGTGTGGTTGTTTTCTTAGACGGTCTGTATAATTGTAAGATTCGTTCCGCCTATGGTTCCGAATGGAACACCGACGCAGAGCACGAATTTATCACCTTTCTTTGCAATCTTCTGCTCGAGCAGTGTCTTGCGAGCGACGAGGATGGCGGTCTCAACCGAGTTCACTTTCTCTTCGTGAACGACCGGTGAGGTGCCGAAAGAAATAGCGAGCTGGCGCGCAACCTCTGCAAAAGGCGTAATTGCAATAAGTGGAAGGTGTGGCTTGTGGCGAGCGAGCATGCGTGCAGTGAAGCCCGACTGTGTAAGTGCGACAATTGCCTCTGCTCCAACCTGGTGCGCTGCATGTGTTGCGTGGAGTGTAACTGCATCGACTGCAGAAGGGAGCTCTTGTGCGCGACGATCTTCCATCGCCTCAACGAAGAATTCACTTTCTTCTGCACGCTTTGCAATCGTTGCCATTGTATGGACGACATTTACGGGGTCATTACCAACAGCAGACTCTTGTGAGAGCATGACTGCATCGGTTCCATCGAAGACGGCATTCGCAACATCTGCGACTTCTGCGCGTGTTGGTACTGGTGCGTCCGTCATGGAGTCGAGCATCTGTGTTGCGGTGATAACGGGCTTTCCTGCAGCACGACACATACGGATGATCATCTTCTGGAGCAGAGGCACATCTTCCTTTGGTACCTCGACTGCGAGATCACCGCGAGCAACCATGATGCCATCAGCAACAGCGAGAATGCTTGCGATGTTGTCGATTGCAGCCTGTGTTTCGATTTTTGCAAAAATAAGTGCATTACTCTTTGCCTTCTTCATCATCGCGCGAAGGTTCGTTATATCCTTTGCAGTCTGGACGAATGAAAGTGCGACGATGTCGACATTCTTTGTAACCCCGAATGCGAAGTCTTTCTTGTCCTTTGGTGTGATAGCACCGATCGAGAGCATAGCCCCAGGAACATTTACTCCTCGGCGTGAGCGAATATTTCCTCCGGCAATGACCTTTGTATGGATGTCTTCGCCAGTAACTGAAAGTACCTGGAGGATATACTTTCCATCCTCGAGCATGATCTGCATACCCGCCTTCACCTCCTTAGGTAGCATGGCGTAGTTCACTGAGACCTCCTTCACAGAGCCTTCTACCTTACGTGTAGTGATGGTGAACTTCGCGCCGTTTTTGAGCTCGATACTTCCTGAAGGGAAGTCACCAATACGGATCTTTGGTCCGCAAAGGTCTTGAAGGATTGCAATTGGTTGACCTAACATTGCCGATGCTTTGCGTGCGTTGTCGATACGCTCGCCATGCTCTGCATGATCACCGTGAGAGAAATTGATGCGCGCGACATTCATGCCGTTCTTGATCATTTCTGCAATCACGAGTGGGTCATTGGATGCAGGTCCTAATGTTGCTACAATTTTGGTTTGCTTTTGGAGTACTTTCATTTGAATAGTATTAGGAATAGAGCAGTCAGTGTACCACAAAATATGCATTTAGGAAAGATGAATTGTGAAATCTACACTATAAAAGGTGCAAGTTTTGTGTCTTTTCCTTTTCACTTTTCGTGTTATCATCAGCACATGATAGGTATCGCACTGACGAATGAGCAACTCGCGACGCTCTTAAAGATGGTATATGTCGCAAATACGGTTGCGAATGGGCCTTTTGGGGATCGTGTTTCTCGTAAGGATTTTGATGACATGGAACAGTATGTATTCTCTCGCGCGAAGGATGTTTTTCCAATGGCAGTGTATCAACACAAGGCAGATGAAGGGGATGAGCATCATCACCCTTCAGTCATCTTCGAAAGTGATCCTGATGTGAATGCTCTCTTCGATCAATATGAGGAATATGTCGCACGTATGGTAATGGCAGAAAAGCTCGCGGAGCGTGATGTGGAGCGCGAATTTGGTGCGCATGCGAAGGACCAGATGAATGCGGCCCAATTTGAGGAGCTCGTAGCGGAGCGTTCAACTGAATACGAAGAACTCCTTGAGGAGCATGGTTTGAAGATTCTGGACATGCCACCGCAGTTCAAAAAATAACATGGTTATTTTCCTTGATTGTGATTGGACCATTTTCGATGCGCAACGCTTTATTGACTACATGAATGCGCATGAAAATGATATTACTGCTCTTTTGGAGAAAGATCCTCAGGCGCCACTCGCCTCATGGCTTTATGCTGATGTTGTTGATTTTTGCATTGCAGCACGGGGGAAGGGGTACAAGATAGTCATTCTTTCAATGGCGAGGAATATTGAGGGGCAGATCGCAAAAATTCGAGCGACGGGCATTGCGGCATATGTTGACGACATTGTTGTAGTACCCGGGGAGAAAAGTACTGCTGCGGGGGATTGGCTAAAGGAACACAATGAGCGACCCAATGGTCACTACTTTATTGACGATGCACCGCTTTTCCTTAACGATATGAAGCGTACGCACCCAGGCATCTGGTGTATTCGCATGGAGCGCACTGCGCTACTTCCGTCCCAAGAATCCATCGCCGCCGTCGATCTCTCTGATCGAACCATAACGAGCCTCGATGAGCTAAGGGGAATCTTGGGACTAGAAGTCTACGAGGAAGAAACTGCAGAGCATCAAAGTCCTCCGCTTGCGTAGCAAGCTGTCACGCGCTACACATAAATTTAGGTTGATATAATCCACCTCGTTTACATTACCCATAGTGGGGGCGACGGAATTCTCTCCGTCGCCAACTAACGCCGTGAGGCGGACTTGTGGTTGCTTTTCACTACTTTAAAAATACCCAAGCTTTGCTTGGGTATTTTTAAAGTAGTGAAAAGCCCGTGCTTGCGGACACGGACTTCTCGGTAAGCCGTCAAGCATTAAGCGCGCATCGTTTCATAAGGACCGTGAAGAACCTTATGGCGTATGTGTGCTCGCAGCCACGAGCGGTCTATGCTTATAATATAGCATATTTTAAAGAAAAGTGGAGTGCCTGAGCACTCCACTGTGGATAACTGATTTAGTCAACTTTTAGGGCCAAAAACTTTCCGTCTCATCTCATGGCGCTACACGTGCCGTTTGCGACCCAGTCCTTGAGCCTTGCGTAGCTCGCGAAAGTGCTTGCACGCACGGTTGTAGGCGGTCGTCATGATGCGTCCATCGACCTCGACTTCCTTCGGTTTCGGAGTCTCTCCGACCCAGCGCACATTCTGAAGAACGGTACGATGACCCTTCGGCATGAAGGCCACCTCGGTATTCTTGTTGATGGTGAAGATGATGCCGAGCGGATGTGCACGTACGAGCTGGATAGGGTCGCGGAGTCTCTGCTGTTCGATCCGCATGTGACTGAGCGCAGAACCGACTTTGCTTTTGAGTTCATGCTCGTCGATGCCCACAGGGACCTCGAGCTCTTTGATCACCAGTGCGAACGCCTCGTGAAAGCCGAACTGATGGAGGAGCGCACTGGTTCCGTCCACATACTTCTTGAGCACTTCTTCGGTGATGGGCATGTGCCCTCCTTATTGATCAGGTGAAGGTTGCTTGCGCATCGGAATGCGAGAGCGTACGAGAGAGAGCAGGGAAGCCCGCTGCTGAGTACTGAGCCAATAGTCTGCGATTGCTACTTCAAATGCTTCTTCGAACGAAACACTATTTGCGCGCATGTTCGCACTTACCAGTAACACAATCTCAGAAATGAATAATTCATCCATTGATGCCTCTTTGATTTTCCGACATATTTATAACATAAAATATGAACTTTAGCAAGTGCAGTATGTGTTTTCTAAGCATTAGACTTTGTGTGTAATTGACCTATAATGCAATTATCATGTCCATACAAGCAAATGTAAAAGAGGAGATTAAGAATGCGATGCGAGCAAAGGATCAAACGCGCCTTCTTGTTCTTCGTGGTATGTCTACCGCATTTACCAATGAGCTCGTTAGTCAGCGCAAGACGCCACAAGACGAGCTTGATGATGCTGCTGCACTTAATGTTATAAAGCGTCTCGCGAAGCAGCGTAAGGATTCTATTGATCAATTCACTAAGGGTGGGCGCAGTGATCTTGCAGAGCATGAGCAGGCGGAGCTTGCAATCATTGAGACATTCCTCCCAAAGATGCTTACACGTGATGAGATCAGGCCTGTTGCAGTTGCTAAGATCGCTGAGCTTGGTGTCTCGGATAAGTCTGGCCTGGGTAAACTCACTGGTGCTGTCATGAAGGAGCTTGGTGCAAACGTTGACGGAAATGACGTTCGTGCAGTACTCGACGAATTGCTTTCGTAGTTGTATTTCAAAAAAGCGCGTTGTGCGCTTTTTGCTTTTCTGCTTATCCACTTGTCTGAATAGGCTAATGGGGTACCATTGAAACAGCGGTCAGATACTATGGAAACGCACATGCAGAATGGAGGAATAATACCGCCTACACCACACCTTGCGCGCGAACGAGAGTCGGCGCAGCTGAAACGATTACAAGAGGCATATGAACAGGCAATAAGTTGCCAAATGGCTCTTGAACAGAAGATTTCAGACTTGAACGAAACGATTGAGCGATCGGAGCGTAATTTTAGCATTCTGCAGGTTCAGCTTGATAGCGCACGAAAGAAGATTGCGCGTCAAAATCGATTGCGTGAGGAAGCTGAGGCGCGCTCACTTCGTCATCAATTCATCGATATATATAACCTTGAAGGTTTTCGTCATGAGTATAATCGTTTTGTGCGTGAACTTGCGCGTGGAATGTGGCGCTCTGGTACAATCGTCTATTTTGATCTCGATGGTTTCAAGCTTGTGAATGATCTTCTTAGTCACGATGTGGGTAATGAAATCCTTATTGCCTTTGGGAAATGTCTTACTGATGCGAGCCGACCTGAAGATGTCGCAGCATGTTTGCATGGTGATGAGTTTGCACTCATACTTCCAAATGCTGAACGTAAGGATGCAGAAGCCGTTATGGATCGTATCCATCGTGCAGCGGCGAATATCAACGCAGGGGAGCTTGATTACAAGCATATCTTTGCGGAACTTGGTAGAGATCAACTCGTTGCATTTTCATCCGGATATTACACTATTCAGCGGGAAGATCCCGTGCTCTCTCCAGAAGAAGTGCTTGCACAGGCAGAATCAATGATTCCAAAGTTTTTTGAAAAGCGTACGGCGAGAATACGATAAAGCGACCTTCGGCCGCTTTTTTGTTATAAGAAACAGAGTAGTTTAGTCCTAGAATCAATTGTTATGAGTTGAGTTATTTGTGCGCAATATCTATAATTGTTATCCACTTGCGCTCGTGTTACGATACAGTACTATAGGGTGAGGAATTTCAGCGACGAAGGTTATTTTCGATATTCAAATTATGGCCACGAAGCTACGCATCACACCAGACGAGAAAACTGCTTTACGGCGTGCTCTCGAAGAGGAGGCCGCTGCGCACAAAGAGACACAAGCAGCGCATGAGCGATCAATCGAACGTCAAATGGCGCTTGAGCGACAGCTCGCAGATCTACGCGAAACGTTTATGGAGACGGAGCGCAGTTTTAGTATTATGCAGATTCAGCTTGATAGTGCCAAGAAGAAGATTGCTCGTCTTAGTAAATTACGCAGAGAGGCAGAAGCACGTTCCTTGAGGCATCAATTCATAGATATATACAACCTTGAAGGTTTTCGTCATGAATATAATCGTTTTGTGCGTGAACTTGCGCGTGGTATTTGGAACTCCGGTACTATAGTCTATTTCGACCTCGATGGATTTAAGCTAGTGAATGATCTTTTGAGTCACGATGTGGGTAATGAGATTCTCATTGCATTTGGAGAGTGTCTGCATAATGAAAGTCGACCCGAAGATATATCTGCCTGTCTGCATGGGGATGAGTTTGCATTGATTCTCCCTGACGCAGATCGCAAGGATGCCGAATCCATCATGGCGCGCATTCATAAGGCTGCTGCGGGTATTAATGCCGGTGATATGGACTACAAACATATCTTTGCCGAGCTCGGGAGGACTCAGCTTGTCGAGTTCTCTTCGGGATATTTTACGATGCAGCGTGGTGACCCTATCCTCTCTGCAGAGGAAGCACTAATGAAAGCTGAGGCTACGATTCCTAAGTTTTTCAATCGCCGAAAGCCGAGAAATAAGTAGAAAAAGTAGCCCATTTAGGGCTACTTTTTTGAATTTTTGGGATGGTATAATAAATACATATGTCACCGAATTCGAAAGAATATTACAGGCTTGCAATAGCGGACCTTGAGAAGATGCTTGCGACCGATGTAGTGCACGGTCTTTCTCGTGAGCAGGCGGCAGAACGTCTACAAAAAGATGGGCCAAATGCTTTTGGAAAAGAAGAGAAGATAAGTCCACTTGATCGAATTGTCGATGAGCTTCGTTCGCCGCTTACTTTTACACTGCTTGTTGCGGGTATTGTGACGACTCTCCTTGCAGAATATGTTGATGCGACGGTGATATTTCTCGCGCTCGTGGTGAATGTGCTCATTAATCTCTATCAGGAGGGTCGTGCGTCAAAAGCATTTGCTGCACTTAAAGCAGGTGAAGCTGCTTTTTGCACCGTTATTCGGGGCGGTGAACCAAAATTAATTCCTGTTACCGAAGTGGTTGTGGGCGATGTGCTCTTACTCCAGTCAGGCGCAACCGTTCCCGCGGATGCTCGTATTATTGATGCTCATGGTGCACAACTTAACGAATCAGTGCTTACAGGCGAATGGGCTCCAGTAGTAAAACATGCAGAAGATGTGCCACACCTATTGCCGCTCACTGAACAGAAAAATATGTTGTTCATGGGAACCCTTGTTGCTTCAGGTGTAATCAAGGCTGTTGTAGTGCTCACGGGAGAGCACACTGCATTTGGTGGCATTGCAGCAAGTTTGCGTACAGTGAAAGCTGCACCGACGCCAATGCAAAAAAATATCGCTGCAATTGCGCGTATGCTTACAGTAATTATTATTGTGGCACTCGTAATTGTATTTTTGCTTGGAATATATCGAGGAGTCTCACTCACTGAGACATTGTTGATCGCAATTGCAATCGCAGTGGCCGCAATTCCTGAAGGGATGCCAGCTGCAGTATCGGTTATGCTTGCAATGAGTATGCAGCGTATCCTTGGAAAAGGTGGCCTTGTGCGCAGCTTGCTTGCTGCCGAGACATTAGGTAGTGCAACAGTGATTATTACCGATAAGACCGGAACATTGACTGAGGGTCAGATGACACTTGAGCGTGTTGTTTGCTACCACGCACTCACTAGCAGTGAAGCCGGTTTCAAGGAGAAGCGTTTGCATGAGGAGCACGGTGATGAGCATGATGCGCTCTCGTTTGCATATCTCTCGAGCAATGTCATCATTGAAAATGAGCATGATCAATTTAGGCATCCCGAATTTCATGGACGTCCCGTTGAAGTTGCGATTGCACGTGCGGCGCATCTTTCTGGCGTTGATATGCGCGAGTTAGAGCGAGACTATCAGCGCATCGATGCGTCACCGTTCATTTCATCATTACGCATGTCCCTTGCGCTGACCGGTATTCGTGGGATGAAGCACAATCGCCTCATAGGGCTCGGCGCCGCAGAGGAAATGCTCGCGCGGGCGCGCGCATACTATGCAGATGGAAAGGCACATCCTATGCATGAGGATGAGCGCAAGAAATTCGAAGAAGCACTTCGTGATGCTACACGTGAGGGGGTGCGTGTTGTGGCGGTTGGATACGTAGATTCACAGTTAGAAAAACTTCCAACCATACCAGAGGAGATTGAGGAGTTGTTTAGCGGAGAGGGGACATTCGTTCTTTGCGGACTACTCTACCTTGCAGATCCGTTACGCAGCGATGTGCGTGCAGCAATCACGACCGCGCGTAATGCGGGAATTCGTGTCATTATGGCGACCGGGGATAATCCTGAGACAGCGCGCGCTATTGCTATCGGTGCAGGTATTGTGGCGCATCCTCAAGCACCAGTACTCTTGGGTGCCGAGTTTGACGATATGACGGATACGCAACTGCTCGAGCAATTGCGTACGGTAAATGTTTGTGCGCGAATGCTTCCGACACACAAACAACGCATGGCACAGCTTTTGACGGAATCTGGTGAAGTTGTCGCAATGACGGGCGATGGAGTGAATGACGCACCCGCACTCCGTACTGCAGCAATCGGTATAGCACTTGGAAGTGGTACTGATGTTGCCAAGGAAGCGTCTGGTCTCGTCCTAACTAATAATAGTTTTGGAATTATCGTGAGTGCGATAGAAGAGGGGCGACGCGCTGTAGATAACATCCGTAAGAATGTCGCGTACCTTATTTCAACATCGTTTTCTGAGATTATGTTGGTGGTGATGGCACTTGCGCTGGCACTTCCTATTCCACTTTTGCCTACGCAGATCTTATGGACGAACATGCTCACTGAAGGTTTGATGAATTTCGCATTCGCTTTTGAACAGTCAGAGAAGGGGATTATGACGCGAAGTCCGCGAGTGCACGGTGCCAGCTCAATGCTTTCCCGTAGGTTTATGGTGTTCATCATTACTATAGGAGTTGTGACAGGTATCATACTTATCGGACTTTATGCGATACTTCATGCACAGCAGGTGAGTGAATCTGCATCGCGTACCGTGCTCTTCGTGGCACTCACGCTTCTTGCAACGTTTGTTTCATTCTCACTGCGTGACTTGCATACACCACTTTGGCACATTAAGCCATGGACAAATCCATATCTCCTTGTAGCACTTGTGATTACCTTGCTGGGTCTTGCGGTCGCATTGTTTGTACCACATGTTGCACGTCTGTTACAACTCGATCCTGCTGGCTTCAATGGATATTTTGGACACGTAGCTGTCGCACTCGCGCTTATGTTTGTCGGGGTCGAGTCAGCAAAGTATTTTATTCTTCGTAAGAGCTAATATTCATGGAACAATTACCATTTACAATTCTACTCCTTGCACTCATTCTTGCAGTGGTCGTTATTCTACGAAAGCTCGATAAGAGGAGCGGAGTTTCAGAAGAGATGAAGAACTTCGCACAAGTGCGCGAGGCAGACCGTGCGGCACTTTCAATGTTGCAGCAGCAATTAGGAGAGCTCACGAGGCAGATTGATTCACGACTTACTGAGTCTCGCAGAGATGTTTCTGAAGCAGTGCACCGTCAGTTTAGCGAGTCGCAAAAATTGCTTTCTGATATCAATACACAAATGACCGATAGGTTGGTTGCCGTAGCGAAAGAGCAAATGCGCGCCAATGAAGCCGTGGAACACTTCGCGCAGATTGGTGATCAGCTTGCAAACCTTGAGCGCACATTGACTCATCAGAAACAGCGCGGTAATTGGGGAGAAGCATCGCTTGCGCTCATTCTGCAAAATATCCTTCCTCCTGATGCATATAAGATGCAGTATCCACTTACTGATAAGGATATCGTTGACGCAGTGATTATTACCAAGGATGGCATGATTCCGATCGATGCGAAGTTCTCGCTTGATAACTATCAACGGGTTACACTCGAAGAAGATGAGACGCGTCGCGAAGAGCTCGAGAAAGAGTTTCGTAATGACCTTAAGAAGCGTATCGATGAAACTGCAAAGTATGTGAACGAGAAAGCAGGAACGCTCTCATTTGCTTTTATGTATATTCCCGCAGAGGCAATCTACTATGACTTGCTTGTGAACGAGGTGGGTAAAATCAAGAGTAATACCCGTAGTCTCCTCGATTATGCGTATCACGAGAAGAAAGTAATTATCGTATCACCTACAACATTCTCTGCATATCTGCAGGCAGTCTTGTTTGGCTACAATGCATTCAAGATTGAGAAGGATGCAGTAGAAATCATCAAACGTGTCGAAGAGCTTGGTCGTCATATCAAGGCATATGAAGAGTTCTATAAGAAGCTCGGAGGATCACTCTCGACAACTGTCAGCCATTATAATTCCGCTTATAAAGAATTGGGAAAGATCGATAAGGATGTGAAGCGCATTGCAGGTAGTGCGCCGGGCATTGAAGCAACACTCCTAGATAAGCCGGTCATGGAAGAAGAATAGAAAAAGCCGCCCAAGTGGGCGGCTTTGTTATTTCTTAAGGAGCTGGATAGCAAGGTTCGTGATCGCCATTGCGGACTCGAGCCCTGAAAGGTTTTCGTATTCGGTGCCGAGTGTAGCGATGAGCTGCTTGGCCTTGTCGAAAGCATTGATGAGGCGCTCGTGGAGGTCGTGCTCCATGTATTTCTCGGAGCTGCCGATCGTCGGCATGAGCATGCTCGCACAGACGAGTTCGCCTGCATAGTCGGGGCTAAGCTTCGCCATGACCATCTTCTGCGGCAGGGGAAGCGCTTCACGCACAGCCTTTATGGCAATGCAAAGCTGATCTTCCTTGTTGAGGTAGGCGTCGAGCTTGGTCATCAAGCTTCTCCTTCTTTCTTCTTTTTGAAAAGATGCCGCTTGGACGGAGGACGCATCAGCAGCACATTGCAGGCGAGCCGCGCCAGACAGATCGTCGTCTGCGGCATGTCTTCGGGGGAAACAGTCTGGAGATTCATGACTTCGCGCTCGTAGATGACCTTCGCGGTCGTGAGCGCATCGCGGATCGCGTCATTCATCTCGTCCGGAGGCACCTTAATGAGGCCCTCCATGATGATTGCTGCGCAGTGTGCCTCGTTTGTGAGGTCGTGCTTCTTCTCTTCGATGAAACTGGGGAAGCTGATCTTCACCTGCTTCAAGACGAACGGGTAGAGCCAGTCCGGAAGAACGGGAGTCCTACGCTTAAACATGGGATATCCTTTCGTTTTTGTATTCGGTACAGTCTGGCACAAGATTACTGCATTTTGACGATTCCGCAAGGGTTTGCGGAGTAGTCTTAGCCGCGGTATGATAGCCCAATGGACCCCATTCATCGATTAGAATACTTCTTCACTCAATTTCCAGGAGTGGGTGCTCGTCAGTCTCGTCGTTTTGTTTATTACCTCCTGAAGCAGCAACCGCAACATTTGAATGAACTTTCTCGACTGATAGCGCAGCTTCCCGATCTAGTACTTGAATGTGCAGACTGTCATCGCTTCTTTCCAAGGCAAGGGGTGCATCAGGATCGCTGCCGCGTTTGTCTCGATGTGCAGCGTGATGCGTCGCAGCTACTTATCGTAGAGAAGGACGCGGACCTTGAGGCGATAGAACGTGCGCACGCATTCAATGGATATTATTTTGTTCTTGGAGGCACGCTTGGCATTCTTGAGAAGAATCCGGAGCGCGTTATTCGCATGAACGAATTACGTAAGCTCATTGCGCGCAGGCCAACACTCAAGGAAGTGATTGTCGCAACCGCTGTGACTCCGGAGAGTGAACATACGGGAGACTATATTCATGAAGCATTGCGCGAGAATGCAACTGAACGTGGCTACCGCGTGACGACCCTGGGAAGGGGAATATCGACGGGAAGTGAAATTGAATATGCAGACGCAGATACATTGCGAAATGCAATTATCGGAAGGAAGTAAAAACACCATAACGGTGTTTTTTAATATTTCAGAGTATATATTGTATAGTGTATAATGGATGGATGGAATTTGTCATGCAGGGCATCAGGGAATATATCAAGCGATTTGGTGTGCTTTTACTACTGCTTGTTGTGCTTTCCGCATCGATTATTTTTGCATATCCGAAATTATTCCTAGCTGTTCCACCCGCCCCGCTAACGCATATTAGATTAAATCAACCCAGCTGGCCCGGCTTTATGATTGCACCGCTCGCTGAGGAGCTTGGGTATATGAGAGAAGAGGGTATCAAGATCGGATATAAGGAGTATCCGGATAAAAGCGTCCTTAATGAAGTAGATATCGAGCCGTATGACGTCCGTGGCATGCTTGCTGTTGACCTTGTCGAAGAAGCAAGGAGAATCAGGCCTTTGGGCAAAATAGTAATCATCACCGATCGATCAATCGGAGGTGACGCACTGCTTGTATATCCAGGAGCTCCATCGATACAATCAAGTGAAAAGAAGACGATTACCGGTGATGACTCGTATCCGTTTTTCTTTCCGTATGTAATTGATCTCTTGAAGGGTGACATGAATTCATTCGTAAGTGATGTATCGATAACACAAGAGGAGGTCGTAGATAAGATAACAACAGGAAAGGTGAATTATGCGATGACGTATGAGCCGTACCTTTCATTGGCGATCAGTAAGGGTGCAGTGAAGGTATTTTCGAGCAAAGACGCCTCGGGAGTAGTGACCGATACGCTGATATTCAGTAATCACATCATTGAGCAGCATCCTCAGCTTGTCCAAGGATTCGCAAGGGCATACATGCGCGCATATAATTACTGGAAAGCAAATCCAAAAGAGGCATATCGTATGGTGCGCAAAGTGTTCAATCGTAGCCCTGAAGAGTTTGCTGCGCAAATGAAGGAGGTTGAAATGCTTGGCCTGAGTGAGAACAACGCAAGTATGTTTTCGGGAATTGGCTTACGTTCGATTTATGGAAATATCCGTGCTGTCCAAGTATATGAGAATCGAAAAGGGCCTGTAATAGACGTGAATGTTGATGCACTTGTATATCCTGATCCTATCCGCACTCTATTTCAAAGATTGTCGGAAATTTAAAAGACCATACTTTCGTATGGTCTTTTTATTAAAATGCTGCGAATGCATCGTCGCTGTCGCCACCACCATATCCTGCGTGCATTGTGTCGATTTCGCGGAAGCTTGTGTGCTTTCCGTCGAAGTGTAACTCGACAACTCCAGTGGCACCATTACGGTGCTTCTCGATAAGGATTTCAGCAGTTTCACTGCGCTCACCATTCTCATTCTGTTCACGGTGAATGAACATGACAACGTCAGCGTCTTGCTCGATAGAACCTGAGTCGCGAAGGTCAGAAAGCCTTGGCTTTCCTCCACGCTGCTCCACGTTACGAGAGAGCTGTGAGAGGGCAATAACAGGCACTTTAAGGTCCTTTGCGAGGCCCTTGAGTGAGCGAGAGATTTCCGTCACAATCTGCACCTGTGAGTCAGATTGGCGCATAGGGCTCATGAGTTGGAGATAGTCAACAACAATGAGCTTTACTCCGTATTCACTCACCATGCGGCGCGCGGTCGAGCGCATATTCATGATGTTGATGCCCGCCTGATCATTGATATAGATTGGAGCCTTAGACAAGCGATCGATACCTTCGCGGAGATACTCAAATTCATTGTCTCTCGAGAGTTTACCGGTGCGAAGCTTCCATGCATCAATGCGTGATTCTGCCGAGACCATACGATCGATGATTTGCTGTGCGGACATTTCGAGCGAGAAGACGCCGACGGGGATCCCATGCTTGATCGCAGATCCGCGTACCATGTCGAGTGCGAACGAGGTCTTACCCATCGATGGACGTGCAGCAAGAATGATGAGGTCCGAAGGCTGGAAGCCCGCGAGCATCTTGTCGAGTGAAGGGAACCCAGTTGGAATACCACGGAGACCATCACCTGCTTCAGAAAGTTTTTCAAATCGCTCCCATGCTTGAGTTGCACCATCTTTCATGCCAAGGATGGTTTGTCCTGGCGTCATCTGGGTAACCTTAAACACCGTAGCTTCCGCTTCATCAAGAATTTCCTCGAGCCCACGGTCTTCCTGAAAACCAAGTTCGGAGATTTGCTCTGCACCAGTGATGAGCTGACGGAGGACGTGTTTGCGGTGAATAATGTCTGCGTAGTGCCGAGCGTTGGCAGAAGAGGGGACTGCGTTGGTGAGTTCGGTCAGATAGGTGTGACCACCGATCTGTTCGAACTGTCCACGCTCAGAAAGTTTTGCTGACATCGTGAGGAGGTCGATAGGTTCACGACGGTTGTGGAGGTCGAGCATTGCCTGATAGATGATGCGATGCTTCTCCGCATAGAATGCCTCGGGGAGAATGAGGTCTGATACTTCGTAGAGTGTGTCCGCACGGATCATGAGTGCACCCAAGAGTGCGCGCTCAGAATCGAGATGTTGAGGAGGGATACGAATAGAGCTGAGGACGGGTGTGCGCTGTTCATTACTTCCGTAACTGCGCTTGTTGTATGGCTTCTTCTCGTACTGCGTGCTGGGAACGTTTTGCATGTATGCATTCTGCCCGAATACTCCACTTCTGCAACTGTGGATAACGCGCGTTGTCCACAATGTGGTTAAGCCATTAAATCATGTTTGCGCACCTATTGACTGGCATCAAAAAATAGGCGGTCTTGCCTCCCTCAGATTTATGTTGCCCGCATTGTCATGGTACAGAAATATATAGTGAATAGAACACTATTTTGCATGGTACAATCCTTTTCATGACGATGAAAACGATCCTTGTAGCAAAGACGGGAAAGACGACTTACCTTGCCCTCGGTAATACAGAAGAGCAGATAAAAAAGGTTGGGCGCAAGCTTGTGGCACCACATATTTTGCGTGAAAAGATAAAAGCATTTGATGTGAAGGAGGGAAAGCTCACTGATGATGAATGGTTTGCACTTCCGGTGATTGGAGAAGATGAGAGTCTGATTACTCCATACATCGAAGCAGCGATGGCTCCGCTCGATGACAAACGCATCGAGGAGCTGGACCTTGGACAAGTGCGCGCGCTTGCGCTCGTTACTACTGATGGGGTTCCTCGCGAGAGTACGATCATTGTGAGTAAGGTGACCAAGGCGAATATCTTTGATCGCAAGACATTGCTCGAGTTCGGCGTGCATGGTGTTGCTGTAGAAGAACGTACGCGTGGTATCGAACTTCCTGATGAGGTGCATGCATATTACAAAGATGGAAAACTATTCTTCAAGAGTTTTGCATTCTTCGCTGCACTTTTTCCAAATGGAGATAAGTTCTATCGCGAAGCAACAGACGAAGAGGTGAATAAATTCTGTAGTCTTGAGATGTTCCTTCTTGGTGAAGAGTTCGATGCTAACACCATCGGACGCAGGCAGCGCAAGCAGATCGCACTCTCATTGCCGCTTATGCCCGACTTCAGTGATGATGAGGTACGTAAAGATCTTGCGAACTATGCGCGTGAGTACCTTATGCCCGAAGATATCGAACGCATGGTCCATGGTGATCGTTTCTCGATTGATACGCTCAAAGATTTGGGTTTCGTTTTCCATCTCGTATTCGGCGACTACTATACGCATGGACTGACGGGAGACAAAATGATTGCGCGCCGTAGCGAGAAGCTGATTGGTTAATGAGGAGTATGTTTGACAGACCTCGTTCTTGATAGTAGTTTGCGGTTTAGAAGTATGACCTCATGGAGGTGTACATGAAATCCATCACGATTACGTTGCCGACTTTGTCTCGGCCGGCCATGATTATCCTCAGCTTCGCACTTGCGAGCCTAATTTGCTTCATTATCGGCTGGTGGCGCGGCAGGGACTTTAAGATCACGGGATACCCGATTCCTCTTCCGAATCACTTCAAAGGGTGCGGATCCTACTTGCTCGGTTGGGTCCTTGCAATCATCGCCGTGGCCCTTGCGCTCGGTAGACTCATGAAATAGCCCCTCGGGGCTATTTTCTTTTGGAATCGATCTTGTCTGGGATTCCTAGAAATTGCCTAATTTATGGTATTTTGAAGCAATATTCCCTTATTCCCTCATTCCCTTATTCCCTCATACCCCTGTATTTTGTATTTCCCCTATATATCCCTTGCGTTTTTTGGAAATCTGGTGTATATTATCCCCACTATGGCATTCGCAGTAATCGCAACAGGCGGCAAGCAATATAAGGTAGCAGTCGGAGACACTGTCTCGATTGAGAAGCTTGATACGCTCGAAAATACAGTTACCTTCAACGATGTTCTCCTTGTTGACGATGGTTCTTCAACAAAGATTGGTGCTCCGTATATCGCGGGTGCATCAGTCACTGCAGAAGTCGTCGAGCAGGGTAAGGGTCCAAAGATTTATGTCGTGAAGTATCACGCCAAGAGTCGTTACTATAAGAAGAACGGACACCGCCAGCCTTTTACGCTCGTAAAGATCACCGCAATCAAGTAATTGCAATAACAAAACCCCACTCGGGGTTTTGTTTTTTGACGACATATATTTTGAACTGATGTCTATCGGTCAACAAAACATCAAAATTCCATCCACAGACTTAAGTAGACGGCCGTCTACTTAAGTCTGTGGATTCCTTTTCACTTGGTTGTGGTGGTCGTGGTGGTCGTGGTGTTTGATGCAGAGTAAATAGAATTGTTGTATCTCTGTGGCAATACGATACAATAGGAGGACTGTATGCAAAAATATCTCAACGACCGTTTCGGTATCACGTTTCCTGTGTTCATTCTCTCTGTGGTGAGTTTTTTGAATGACGTCGCAACGGATATGATCTATCCAATCATTCCAATCTTCCTTACTCAAGTCATTGGTGCCCCAGTACAAGTACTCGGACTTATCGAAGGAGTTGCAGAGTCTACCGCAAGCTTTCTCAAGGTAGCCGCAGGTGTCATTTCTGATAAGCTTGAGCGACGCAAGCCATTTGTAGTCCTTGGTTATGTCCTCTCTGCTACCGCAAAGCTCTTCTTTGGATTCGCATACTCTTGGCATGCTGTTCTCGGTGGAAAATTCGCAGATAGGCTGGGGAAGGGAACGCGTACTTCGGCGCGTGATGCATTTATCGCGGAGAATTCAGCACCCAAGGATAGAGGAGTGGTCTTTGGTTTTCATCGTGGTATGGATACACTCGGAGCGGTCTTTGGTCCACTTATTGGAATCGTGTTACTCTCGTATTTTCCAAATAACTTCCGTGAGATATTCCTCTTCTCGCTCATTCCAACCGTTTTCGCAATTGCACTCCTTATTATTTTCATCAAGGAGAAAGAGAAGGCTCCTGATACGATTCGTGTGACGATTCCTCTCCGCATCATGGTGAAGAATCTTTCGTATCCATTTTTTGCATTTCTTTTGGTGAGTGCGATGTTCGCGATCGGTAATAGCTCTGACGCATTTCTGATTTTGAAAGCGAATAATCTCGGCTATTCTCTGGTCATGGTGGTTGCACTCTTTGCCACATTCAATTTCACGTATGCACTACTCTCGGTGCCTGCAGGTATTGTGGCGGACAAGGTGGGGCCAAGAAATATCATGATTGTCGGCTTTCTGGTGTTTGGCATCATTTACCTTCTTTTTGGCTATGTACAAACGCCAGCACTGCTCTGGGTACTCTTTCCACTCTATGGGGTCTATATGGCCTTTACAGATGGCGTAGGGAAGGCCTACATATCGAATATTATCCCGCATGAGCAGTTGGGTACCGCATATGGTATCCATCAGACGGTTGTCGGCTTCTGCGCATTCTTCGCTTCGATTATCGCCGGTTTCCTCTGGGCGAATGTGAGTTCATCCGCACCATTCATCTTTGGTGGATCGCTCGCAATTGCCGCAGCAGTACTCTTTCTCTTCGTGGGCCCAAAGGGGAAAGTCGTTATTGAGGCTCATCATCACGCATCATAAATACCATGAAATACACCGAATATCTCCAGTCGCTTGATCATGATAAGTGCCCGTTCTGTGATCCGGGGCAGCGTGTCTATCGCAAGAATGATGCTGCATATCTCACGTACGCGCTTGCGCCGTATCATCGCCATCATCTACTCATCATACCGAATCGCCACGTGCTCTCTCTGCTCGAAATGAGTGACGAGGAGAGTGCGCAGCTCTGGCACCTCATTAAGGAGGGTATGCAAACGATGCGTAGTCTTGGATATGAGAATCTCTCAGTGCTCGTACGCGAGGGGGAGGTGGGTGCGATTAAGTCTGTTGCGCATCTGCATTACCACATCATCCCGAATCATCGTATTGGTGACCTCGACATCAATGGCGAGGCGCGCAAGATATTAACTGAAGAGGAAGTGGAGGCGATAAGCAATGAGTTGCTTGCCGTCATGCCACAAGATTAAAAATAGCCACAAGGCTGTTTTTTGTTATACTGGACATATGAAAAAGCGAGCAGTTATCGTGACAGGCGGAGGTCGGGGTTTGGGGCGTATTATCGCGGAGCGCCTCGTTGAGAGCCTTAACGTCTTCATCGTCGGCCGTACGGAATCCGATCTAAGAGACACCTGCTCAGCTCTAAAGGCAAAAGGCCATGAAGCAGCATATTTTGTCGGGGATGTTTCTCTGCCTACTACTGCAGACAATGCTATTGCAGCACTCGAGGAACTCGGTTGGGATATTGCTGCGCTTGTCTGTAATGCAGGTATAGGGAAGAGCAGGCCGACCCATGAGCTAGAGAATGCAGAGTGGCAACATATTCTTGATGTAAATCTCAACGGAAGTTTCTATTTCAGTAAAGCAGTATTGCCACTGATGAAAGAGCAGAAGTCGGGAGTACTCTGTTTCATCAGTAGTATCGCAGGAGTGCGAGGATATGCATATGAGGCTGCGTATGCCGCAAGCAAGCATGCAGTTGTTGGCTTAGCAAAAAGTATTGCAGCAGAGTATGGCAAGCATGGTATTGTGTCCGTTGCGCTCTGTCCGAATTTCATTGACGGTGAGATGACGGAGCGCACGATAAATGGACTCGCGCAGCGACGTGGCATAACTGCACAGGAAGCGAGGGAAGTCATCGAGCAAGCGAATCCACAGAAGCGCATCATTCCACCGGAGGAAGTTGCGGAAATGGTCGCCAATATTTGTACGAATAAAGTTCCATTGCTAAGTGGCACTGCGATAGTTATGGGAGGTGGAGGAGAACTATGAACAAACAAAAAACAATTGACACCCTGATTGCGTGGCTCGCAGAAAAAATTCCCGCAGGTGGCGGGATTCTTGTGCCAGTGAGCGGAGGCTCTGATAGCGCACTGAGTTTTTGGTTGAGCGCTCAGAAGTTAAAGGCACAGACGAAGGCAGTGTATATTGGCGAGAACCTGCGAAATAAAGAATGGTTTGATATGCTCGGAGCTGTCTCACTCGATACTGTTGATTTTGGGAAGAATAATCCTGAGGTGGGGAGATGGGCATATTTCCTCACACTCTGCCTCGAAGAGAATCGCGTGCTCGTCGGCTCTCGTAATCGCACCGAGATGTACTTGGGGACCTTTAGCAATGCGAGCCGCGTTTCCGCGCTGCTTCCACTTGCGGGTCTGTGGAAGAGCGAAGTGATGGAGCTCTGCAAATATGTTGGTGTGCCTGAAGATATTATTATATCGAGCAACCGTGCAGATCCTGAATGTGGACGCCCTGAAACGATGGCGGATATTTCACATGATGTCGTGGACCGATTCTTGCAGACAAAACTCGGGCTTCCTGTGGGTGAGGGACTCTGTGAACCTACCGAAGCACAGCGCGCATATCTTGAGACGGTATATATGCAGAATCGACATAAGGCGCAGCTTCCATTCATAGGTCCCGAGGCAATATAGTGCTTGAGCGAGTTGAAATCAAAAACAGCCAAGAGGCTGTTTTTGATTTAGAATACGCAATATGCGCGGGCGACACCTGCAGGCGTCGGAGTACGATAGGTGAGGTGTGGGTATATCGTAGTTTCTGTCGAAAAATAGATGGTATAGAGCGATGTCGTCGAGCAACCCGCATTTGCGTCAACCGGTGTCGGATCATAGGCATAGTAGAACGAGCCAGTGTTGATCGGATCAATCGGCAATTTGGGGATGTAGCTCTTGAGCTCATTCTCAAGAATATTCCACCCTAGTGTTGGTTCATGACTGCGCACTCGGTTGCTGCCGTCTGCGGTTGTGGTCGTTGGATACTTTGCGTTGGTGTCGAAGTAGAGTTCAAGCGCTCTTTGGAACTGGTTTATATCGCTGATACGTCGTGCGTCTCTCGACTTTGCACGTGCAGTAGATAGCGAGGCAAGTACAACGCTCGAGAGGAGAGCAATGATTGCAATAACCACAAGAAGTTCGATGAGGGTGAAGCCTTTCTGCTGTTTCATGTATAAAGTATAGCATGGAGAAGAGTGCATCTGGAAAGAAGATGGGGAAAGAAAAACAGCCGAGAGGCTGTTTATTTATTGAAACGATAGATAATGAATATACCCGTAAAGACGACTGCAGCTCCGATAAGCGTTGGGAGATTCACTTTGCTCTTAAAGAAAAGATAGCTAAATAGTGCAATGAAGATGGGGTAGGAGATTTCGATCAGGCCTGCGAGTGTTGCGCTCTTTGCAGTGATGGAATAACCAATGAAGAGTTCGGCGATAAGGAGGGAAATGATGCCTCCTGCAACATAGCCTAATAGCTGACGAGAAGAGGCAATTTGCTTTATATCCTCGACAAAATTGCCCGAGGAGAGCGATAAGATGGTTGTGATTGCAAAGACTACAAAAGAGGCGAGTGCGAGTGAGGTGAGCACCGAGATCTTCTTGTAAGCCTGCTCATTGAATACATACGTAATACCCCAGAAAGTCGATGCGCCCAGCGCGTAATATAGCCACATAAGTATATTCTAACATGGGGAAGAAAGTCGAAAGTAAAAAATGAATAATTATACAAGAGTCTAGTAATCTTATTATATTTGTGATATAACAGGACAGTTCAAATAGAATTTAAAGGCAGGAACTGCTTAGATAATTGAATATTACGGGATCGTCTAAAGGTAAGAATAGCCCTATGGGCACCAGGTATTCTTGCCCGATAGAGAGTCGCCACCGCGACCCTGATCAACTCACGCCTTCGCAGGCTCAGTCGTTCACGGGTAGGAAAGAGGCCGGCCTCCGTCCGGCTCTCCGTAAGTATTGAATTGTTTTTAAATATAGTATTACGGGATCGTCTAAAGGTAGGACAGAGGCCTTTGAAGCCTTTAATCTTGGTTCGATTCCAAGTCCCGTAGCAATGGCCAAAAAGAACGCGAAAGCGTTCTTTTTGTTTGCCATTGCTAACGGGACTTGGAATCGAACGGAGAGGGGTCGGGAGAGGAATACCTCTCCTGTGCAGGAAAGCAGGAGTCTTGTAGGCTCCGTCGAGAACCGTGGGTTCTTGAAGAGCTTTGCTGTGCGAGGCTCCTCTGGAGTGCGCACGCAAAGCGAGTGAGATATCCAAGCCCCATAGCAGTTTGAAGAAATTTCTGTTTCGGAACACGGCACATCAATGTAACACATTGATTAGTACAATTTTTACACTATGTGATACTATATGTGTATTTATGTAACTAATAATGAATTAAGTAATATGCAGCAAAAACAAGAATTCGCTTTGCGTAAACTAGAGGAAGAAATTTCCGCTAAGATCCTATCCGTTTCGCAGCAAGTCCGAACCGCAAGAACAGCTGAACAGTTTTTTGATTTGACATGCGAGCTCTATGCAGTGGTTGAAAAGATGAAAAATGAGAATCTGCTCTGGGTCGGTAATAAAACAAATTACCCAGTTCTGTTTTTGAGTGCGGTATTGAGAAATGAGACGATTCAGAGAGAGTTGATAAGGGTTACTGAGGAGGAAGAAGGAATATATGATCAAGCCATCATCTCAAATACAAATCTTGAGTCCAAGCTATTAATACGAACATCATTACTGTTAGCATTCATGCCAATAGCAGTTGGGTTAGAATCTCTAGAGGAGGTGAATATAGTTTTCTATAGAAAGGTTATAAATGATGCACTTAAGGAGGCCATCAGAAATTCGCAATCAAATATTTCTATAATTAGCGTCTGCTTTAAGATTGAAGGTATTATAAAGACAAAAGATTATTTTCATGGAACATCTTCATTACTAATAGATGTTGGCGCTTTGTTCGAAGTATTAAAACTGTCAAGAATTTTATGTGGGATATCGTCCGCGGCAATGCCAGTTACGCAAATATTGGCAGCACAGTTTTCCAAGTCAAATGAAAAAATTCTGTCATTTGAACTAAATTTGTCCGAAATCCTTTCAAGTGTTTATAGTTCAATTTTCAAAGTTAGTCGCAGTATTGAATATTATATAAACACTCCTGTTGACGAAAGCTCAATTCGTGAAGTTGGAAGGTATAGTGATTTGTATCAAACTTCAAACGAAAAAAACCTAATTTTCTTTCTGGAAAAGATCTCTTCAGATTTTAACTTCCAAGAGGGTAGGAGATTTTATGAAGTAATGATCTCAAAAATTAGTTCAGCCGATTCTCTTCGACTTGAGTTGGTGGATTTTGCAACAAAACACCTTAGCGGATTCCGCGGTGATATAAGCGAGGATCATGGTGAGTGGTCGAATAAGGTATTTATTACTTCCCTTAGACTTCTATCAGTTCTGTCTGTGATAAATTTAGCAAAAGATTCGAGATGGAAAGTGTCTACGTCGGTTAGGGAGTATGTAAGATGGCTTGAGGAAGTTCATGGAATAATTAACAAATATTCTCTTGAGGATGACTGGTCTGCTATTTCTGATTTTGTTGATGATGAAACGTCTGAGATTGAATGGAAGTCAACATTTTTTACACCAACAGAGCAAATGTATTCTTCTAAAGAATCAGATTCTTTAGTTAGTAGAAGTATATTTGGCAAAATATCAAAAACAGTATTGGGGATGATGAATACTTCAGGCGGAACTATTCTCGTTGGACTTGTAGAAAACCCGAAATTAATCATACGAGCTGATATTTCCGAGAAGTTAATATGCAAAAATGGAAAAACATTTTATGATGTCGGTTATGAACTAAGTCAGATTGGTAGGTCTCTTGATAGTGTTAGGCTTCAAATGCTTGAAAATTTGAAGAATATGACGGATGAGTCATCGGAAAAATTTAATGATCTTTTCACATTTATTCCTTTGCAAATTAAGTCGGGAGGCGCTTCGGTTACAATTGTAAAAATTCAGATTAAAAAAGGGGCTAGAAAGTTCTATTCAGTTAAAAAAGAAAATAATTCAGTTTGGATTTCTCTAGCAATGCGTGCTATGGGGCAGACGATAGATGTAGATGTCAGGGATTACCTTCCTGAAGGAGATATAGAAAAGGCTCAGGATTAAATATTTATTATATTCGTGTTACAATTCGAAGCAATATGGCGATGATAAAATGCACAGAATGCGGAAGGGATATTTCAGACCAGGCGTCTACTTGTCCAGCTTGCGGCATACAACTAAAGGAGATCGCAGTAGAGACGACTAAACCTGTGACAATAGAGTTGACTAGTAAGAAGTGGAAGGTGATAAAGCTTTTTGCATGGCCAGCAGTGATTCTTGGTTTCCTTTGGTATATATCAGGAATGCAACAACCTGTACCCCCAACTTCTTCAGGGGTTGGTGCAATGTTCCTCTTTTTTGGAATAATCGGATTAATAGTTGCAAAGCTTGGAGCTTGGTGGACAAATAAATAATTTCTTATGAAAACCCGCATTACCCTCATCTCCGCATTACTCCTCCTTCCAATGATTGCCTCAGCATTCACGCTTTCCGACGTGCAGAACTCTGACTTCTGGCCGGGATTCTGGCAGGGACTTACCTTACCATTCCGTCTCTTCTTGCGCTTCTTCATGCATGATCTCGTTATCTTCGAGCCCGCACGCGCTATCTGGTGGTACCACGTCGGATTCCTCGTAGGAGTCTTCGCAATCTTCACCGGAGGACATCATTCAGCAAAATAAAACATCGGCCACTAGTGGCCGATGTGTTTTGTTATTGCCGTGAGCTCACGGCCGCCGCGCATTCGTAGATGCGCATTTCATGCGGGGAAAGAGCGAAATCGTCGAGTGTGAGGCCAAGGTGTCCGAGCATTCTTGCTGTCTCTTTCTTGAGACCTCGTCCGAGATTTTCTTTCACGTAATGTTCGATGATGGAAGGCTGGATGGGGAGGACTCCGAGGTTGGTAAATGCGTGAACCTCGGATTCCTCGATTCTGTTGCGGGACACGTGTCTTTCGAGGATATACTGCGCTTCTTCCTTGGTGAGTTCACGTCCGAGGTGGGCAGCATAGAGTTGTGCGTAGCGCAGTGACCCTGTCCCCACGGCCCAGACGAGGAGTTCTTTGTGGAAGCAGCGAGCTTCATTCCCAGAGTAGCGCTCAGCGAGGGTAATTATGCTCGCCCAATGCTTCCTCATGGAATCCTTGATGATCGTTCTTGCGATCTGCTCCATCTGTTGGGCAGGAAGTTTCAACTCGAAGATGCGCTTGATCGCGAATTCGAAATTAAGCTTTGCGAGTCCAAGCATGAACATCGTCAGTATCGTGGTGAACACGAGATTCTCCTTGTGGTTATCGTCTGGTCTCTTTATACAATATTCAAATATGATTGTCAAATATACTTTTTCGAGCCCACAAATATAAAACACCCCTCAGGGTGTTTTATTATTCCGCGATTGTATATTGCTTATGTAGCGTAATCGGTAATCCCGCAGCCTTTGCTTTATCAATCGTGTCTTGTGTTCCTGAACTCGCATTCACCTGGAATGCATAGACTTCATCGGCAACCTTCACTTCACCGTCATGGCGAAGGTTATAGTGCTCCTGTGTAATTTCTCCATCCTCAGGGAGTGCATGCACATGCTCGGGCTTTGCGCGACGCAAAAGCTTGAGGCAAGTGGCAAGTTCATCAATTGATTCTTGTGTCACTGGCGCATGGCACCAATTCTCGCGATAGTCACGAATGTAGTTCTTGAGATTCGTGGGCAAGAATACTTGTAGCCTTTCGCCTGAAGGATCATACTCCATCGCTTCCGTCATGGCGAAATAATCAACACCCGTTGCTCCGCCAGTGATGATGCCATCACCGCGTTCGAGTACTTCTTTGGCTGCATTACGAACATCCTCCTCAACCTGCTTATTGGTAAGTCTCCAAGTTCCCGTAAATAGTATCCAATGCATATATTCAATATACATGGTATGAGATAAAGCGCAAAATACAATTTTGTTGTATGAGTTGCAAAACTGTGCGATGATTGTCCTATGTTTACTATCGAATTCCTGCGTCATTACCGTGTGCTTGGTTACGCCGTATTTGACCTCACCGTGTCATTCCTCGGTATGGCGCTCCTCGCACCCTTACTTTCGCGTATTATGCGCAAGCTTGGCTTTATCGTTCCTATGGTGAACTGGGTCTGGATGACGCTGCCGATTGGCATCCTTACGCATCTCATTGTTGGCAGGATGACCCCGATGACCGTACAATTTTTGAATCCAAATGGTGACTACGTGCTCAAAGCGATTGTCTTTGTTATGTTTGTCCTTGGGCTTGTGGGTATCAGGCGCGCAAAGCCTGTGATGCGATAAAAGTGCGGTATTGTGCGTACTACATATACAACATGACCACTCCAATAGATTGCACACTGAACTCTGACGAGGAGCTCGTCACACTTGCACTCCAGAACTCGGATTGGTTTTTCTGTCTCGCAAAGCGCTATGAGGAAAAGCTTGCGCGTTATATTGCGCGCATTTCAGGTGGTCACAAAGAAGATGTCGAAGACACACTGCAAGATGTTTTTGTGAAAACATATCAAAACTTGAACAGTTTTGATACACGACTCAAATTCTCTTCATGGATCTATCGCATTGCGCACAATGAATCAATAAGCGCAATGCGCAAGCGTTCCGTGCGTCCCGTGGTGCACCTCGAGGATGAAGACATGCAGAAGTTCGCTGGAACACTCGATATTGAGAAGGATATCAATAATATCTTCGATAGAGAGATCATCAACAGCATCTTGGCACTTATGGATCAGAAGTATGCTGAAGTACTCACACTTCGTTATCTCGAAGAGAAGGATTACATCGAGATAGCCGATATTCTCCAGAAGCCGATAAGTACGGTGGGGAATCTCATTAGCCGCGGAAAGAAGTTGTTTAAGGTCGAATATGAAAATATAACTAACGAAAAACATGGATAAGGATATTGCAAAGAGCGCAATGGAGCGCATAAAGAAACTCGGCATCACTCCTGAGTCAAAGGCCACGGTTATGCTCCGCAGACTCAAGTTTTGGGCACCGACAATGATTGCAGGAGCTCTTGCTGCGGTTGCAATAGCTGCAATCTATTTTAATTTAGATGGGAATGATTGGGATCTTTTTCCAAGGCTTGGCTTCGGATTCATACTGCACTCAGTGCCATATTTCTGGATTGTAGCCTTCGTTATCCTGGTAGTGCTTGGCGACTTCTACTACGGGAAGACCGAGGTTGGCTATCGTTACAGTTTCGTACGTATTGCGGGGATATTCATACTCGTCACGATGCTCTTCGGTAGCCTCCTCATGTATATGGGTGCGGGCCGTATTTTCCAACGCTCTATTCGTGGAGGAGGTGGAGTGCTCCAGAATATGATGTTCCAGCAGACTGAAGTCTGGTCACATCCTGAGCAGGGGTTACTCGCAGGGACGATACGTTCTGTTGCTGCAACAAGTTTTGAACTTACAGATTTTGAAAATAAAGTTTGGGCTATTGATATGACTAATGCGTTGGTGCGCAGTAGGGTACAGCTTGTGCCGGGGACATTGGTAAAGATTATTGGGCAAGCGGCTGGTGATCAATTTATAGCCAGTGAAGTCCGTCCGTGGATGGGTCAGGGAATGATGAATGGTAGCGGGGTTCACGGAGGTATGTTTGGTGGTGCAGTAGGTGGCGCAGGGAGGAAGGGGATGATGCGATAAATTTGTTTTTGATGCGTATTAATAGGTGAAGGCCTTAATTAATATAACTTCAATTACAATGAACAAGAAGATCATTACTGCAGGAGTTGCCACGCTTATCTTGGCAGCAGCTGCATCAACTGCATTTGCTTATCAGGGTGACGCTACAAAGCGTGGTCCTAATTACTCGCCAGAGCGCCACACTGCAATGACCGCAGCAATCACAAGCGGTAATTACGACGCTTGGAAGCAGCTCCATACTGCAGGTACTCGCGTATCAACAGTTATTACCAAGGACAACTTCCCAAAGTTCGTAGAGATGTGGAAGCTTGAGCAGGCAGGAAAGACTGCAGAGGCTAAGGTCATCAGGCAGCAGCTCGGTCTTGGTATGGGCGCAGGCATGGCAAATGGCCGTGGTCAAGGAATGGGTCGCGGAATGCATCGTGGTTTCTAGGCAAATTAACACCCCATAAAGAACATACATAACGTATGTTCTTTGTTGTTTACAGATTTAGTTCTTTGGTGTATCATTCAAATGTACATTTGAATGTAATTTGCACGGTAATGGCAAATATTCAGGCAGTTATTAATATTTGAGCTATATGGCAAAGAAAGAGACCAAAGACACAAAGTTCTATGTGGGGATTGGTATAACCCTTCTACTTCTTATTGCATTGTTCGTGTTTTTCCCAACACAGCGAATGCAATTGTCGGGCAGTGAATTCATGCAGACGTTTAGTAAGACAAGCGATGCGGTCTTGCTTGATGTGCGCACGCCGACTGAGTTCGCTGCAGGACACATTGATCAAGCGATCAACGTCGACTACGAGGATGCAACATTTGAGTCCGAGATCAAGAAACTTGATCCCTCGAAGACATATTTTGTTTACTGTCGCTCTGGTAACAGGTCGGGAAAGTCCATCACTATTATGAGAGCAAATGGATTTCAGCATATTTACGAACTTGCAGGAGGAGTCGTAAGTAGTAAAGATTCGATAAAATTGATTCCTTTGAGTATTTAAGGTTAGTTATTAAGAAAAATACAAACAACAATATGTTATATACAAACTTGCATCATATTACGAGCGTTGCGGAGTACCAGAAGGTATTGAGCGAGAACGAGAACGTTATGATTATCTGTGGACGCATGGGTCCTATGTGTATTCCTGTCTATGGCATCGCCGAGGAGCTCGAGCAGCAGTTCACTCATGTGAAATTCTGTGACTTCGAATTCGATACTCCCGCAGCGGATGTTATTCGTGATCTTCCTGAGGTGCAGGGCTTCATGGGTATTCCATTCACGATCTATTACAAGAATGGCAAGGTGGTTAAGGCAACTTCAAGCATCCAGACGAAGGGTCAGGTAACCGCAATCCTCGAAAAGGAGTTCGGCACAAAGTAGTACTTGTGAAGACTATGGAAAATCATTATGACACTATAATTTTGGGAGGCGGACCTGCGGGGCTTACTGCAGGAATCTATCTCTCAAGGGCAAAGCTAAAGACGCTCATTATTAATGAGGGTACTATTGGTGGGCAAATGATTTTGACGCATGAAATCGCAAACTATCCCGGAGTGGAAAAGACGAGCGGATATCTGCTTGCCCGGACAATGCAGAAGCAGGCGGAATCATTCGGCAGCACAATACTTTCGAACAAAACTGTTCGAAGTTTTGTGCTTGATGGTGCACTAAAAGAAGTAATGCTTGATGACGGTATGCGATATACCGCACAAAGTATTATCTTTGCGCAAGGCGGGAGATCGCGAACTCTTGGAGTTCCAGGCGAAGAAGAATTGAAGGGTAAGGGAATATCATACTGCGCTACATGTGATGGCGATTTCTTTACCGGCAAAGAAATCATTGTGGTCGGCGGAGGGAATTCAGCGCTCGAGGAAGCGGTCTCATTGACGAAGTATGCCAAGAAGGTGACCATTGTGCATAAGCTCGGACAGTTCGATGCACACAAGCATGCGATAGAGGAGGCAGAACAGCATCCAAAGGTTGATTTTCTCATGAAGTCTGCAGTAGTCGCCTTTCATGGGGCAGAGAAGCTTGAAAGTGTTGATATAAAAAATTTGGAAACGAATGAGGTGGTCAATAGAAAAACTGATGGAGTATTCATATTCATCGGCTATATACCAAATACTGAGACACTCATGGGTGTGCTTGATTTGAACCAGGCAGGTGAGATAATGGTTGGAGCGGAGATGGAGACAAGTTTGCCCGGAGTGTTTGCAGCAGGAGATAGTACACAAAAGCGCTATCGCCAGATTACTACAGCAGTCGCTGATGGTACGATTGCTGCACTTGCTGCTGCTGACTATGTCGAACGCATCAAATAATTATTCGATAACATTGTTATCATGAATTTCTCAAAAAATGTCGGAAAGTGGGATAAGAAAGTGCGCATCGTACTTGCAGTAGTATTTGGCTTAGTTGCTTTTTACTGGGTCTCTGGGGCATTCGCAGTGCTCTTTTGGGCTCTTGCAGCAGTAATGCTCATTACCGCTATTACAGGCTTTTGTGGGCTCTATAAGCTCATTGGAGTGAGTACGTTTGTACCAGAGGAAAAATGTCCTGCAGTCCCTGTACGCATTGCATTTGTAGTCTTTGTGCTTGCGCTGCTCACGGTGGGCGGCTACTATAGCAATTTCTTTACGAAGAAGTTCTATCTTGAGGATTTCAATCGTATGAATAATTTCTACAAGCAGACGCTTTTCTTTACGGGGCAAGAGAAACGCGCTGAGGCGGTAGAGAATTACCAGAAGCTGATAATGGCATACGCACCTTTCAGCGCGAAATATCAGTCGTACCATCCTTATGCATTGCGTGGTGATGGACAGCTCAATAGTGACCTCATTAGGGTGGGGCAAATCATTGCGTCGGTGAACGATAAGGTGAATACTGGTGATCTTAAGGCAGCACATACTGATCTGGAGCAAGTGCGTCCAGTATTCCAAGAAATCTTTAAGCGCAATAACTTCTCTATGCTTGCAGTAACGCTTGTGGATTTCCATGATGCGATGGAGAAGATACTGACTCCTGCGACGGAAAAGAATATAGAGGGTACGCTTGCGGTCTACGGGGAGGTAAGCGAAAAACTCAAAGCCGTTGAGGCTGAAGCGAATGATACAGAGATTCAATCGATTCGCCTAAGACTCGATGAGCTCTATCTTCTTGCACAGAAGGGAGAAGCAGCAAAGCTTCCTGAAAAGGGCAATGAGCTTAAGTCAGCATTTGTAAAAGTGTATCTCGTGCGTGGATAGTGCTAAAGGAAAACACCCGAGTGTGGTATCGCGGGTGTTTTTTGTTGTCTCGTGCTCGTGTTATGCTTTATTAATGAGTTTAGGTACGATCCTTATTCTTATTGTGCTTGCTGGCTACGTCAGTAACTGGCTGAACTGGCGCTATCTTAATTACCGCCTCACGCACTACCTCTATTATATTGGGGCTTTTGTGCATGAGTCATCACATGCACTTTTGTGCTTGTTAACCTTTGCAAAAATCGAAGAGTTCGTTGTGTTCTCTGAGCAGCCCCACGTTGCGTATCATAAATCAAAGATTCCGTTCATTGGGAATATGCTCATTTCCTCAGCACCGGTCTTTGGTGGATTACTTTTCCTCTTTTTGCTCAATCATTTTGTTTTTGGAAGTTTTTTCACGCCGGTCGTTCCTGACGCAGACACTCGCAGCATATTGATGGCACCACTCTCGCTTTTGCTACAACTCGACGTCTTCCACTGGCAGAGCTATGCCATGTTGCTCCTGTTGTTAAACGTTGGTGCTATGATCGGTCCATCTATTCAGGACATGAAGAATATGTGGTTCTTGCTTATTCTACTCTTTTTTGTCGAGATTCCTGAGTTTATGACCTTTGGGCTTGTTGCCCTCGGTCTCATTCTTGCAAATATTCTGCTGCAGATTTTACTTATCTTCACTATTTGGTTTGGAGGGAGATGTATCGCACGTATCAGGGGCTAGTGTTATAATCACTCTATACGCTATGAAAAAGCCAATTCCTGCACGTTATTTGCTCGTTGTGCGTCTCTTCATTGGACTACTTTTGGGTATCCTCGCATATCTTGCGCTTATTCTTGCTGCGCAGTACCACTATATCGCGCGCGAACAAATGGTGCATGGCAAGCGGATGCAGATATCGAATTTCCGCAGACAGCACGCTCTTACTGTTGAGGATATTTCACTTATTGAGCCTTGGATGACATTTGATTACATTGCTACGGTATTTCGAATTCCGTCTAGTTATATCAAGACGACACTCAATATCGCCGATCCAAGATTTCCTCGAATCACGCTTCATAGATATGCAAAGATCAACAGGCTCAGCGAGCGTGAGTTTACGCTTGCTGTTATCGATACTGTAGGGAAGTATTTTGTGGAAACGAGTACGGAAGCTAAGGAATAGAAACAATGGATTACGTACTCTCCATACTACTTTCTTACCTGCTGCTTTACAAATATGTGACGTTATTCATCGTCATGTATGTTGCAGGTTTGCTTATCCCATTTCCTATTAACACGCTGGTATTTGCGGCCGGCGTATTTGCAAGCCAAGGATTTTTGAATCTTTGGGCTTCCTTTGGGGTTGCAATATTGGGTAATGTACTTGGGGATTACACTGGTTATATGCTTACTGCGATATGGAAGCACCGCTACATCAAGCGCAGTCATCTCGAAAAGATCCCTTATCTCCCAAAGCTTGAGGCCTATCTCCGGGAGTATGCGGGGCTCACGGTCTTTTTCTCGCGCTTCCTTGGTATTGCAGGGTGTACGGTGAACTTCCTCTCGGGGCTTGCAGGTGTCCCTATGAAGCGTTTTCTTACGTTCGATATACTCGGCAATGCATTTTCCGCAGGTATCTTCCTCTTTGGAGGTTATATACTCGGAACATTCACTGAGACATTCTCCGATAGCATGAGTCTCATTGGTCTCATGATTTCGCTCACATTTATTATCATTGTTGTGCTTAAATCAATACAGAGGAAGTAATTAATTACAAGTCAGTAGTGAAATAGGGTATAATTACAGAATAATCATTAAGGCTCATTCGAGTGCCTAAAAATAATATGATGATGAATAGACGTGCGGTATATGTATCTCTCATAGTGCTTGTGCTTGGAATCCTCATTTTCTCTTGGTACAAAAATACAAATAACGTGGAGGAGACATTACCGCCTCCTGTTGTTGATGCTGGGACAAATGTTAACCTTGGCCTAGACATACGAAATGGTACGTATGTTTTTGATGGAAGGCCAGTGAAACTTGTACAGGGTACGATGAGTGAGCAAGTTGCTCCAGGTTCAGCATCTTTCATTACGACGAAGTTTTTTGGCAATGAAACTTATGCCGACTTGAACAATGATGGAAAACAAGATGCTGTATTTTTCCTTACACAAGAACAAGGGGGATCGGGAACATTCTACTATGTTGCGGTAGCACTTGCGGCAAGAGATGGCCTGAGAGGTTCAGAAGCGTACTTCGTTGGTGATCGTATCGCTCCACAGTCTATTACAGTAAATGAACGTGGGATTATCCTCGTGAATTACGCAGATCGAGGCAAGGGGCAGTCATTTGCTGAGGCTCCAACGGAAGGAAAGACTCTTCGCCTCAAACTTGATATTGAGTCTATGCGATTTGGTGTCGTAGCGGATATTCCTGGAGAGGCTGATCCTGCACGCATGACGCTCGGCATGAAGACATGGAAGTGGCAGTCATCAGAGCTGAGTGATAAGACTCTGGTCACCCCAAAGCAAATGGACCGATTCTCTTTAGCATTTACCGCTAAGAATCAGGTTACTGTGGGCACTGATTGCAATAGGGTTGGTGGTGAATACGTTGCGAGCGATGGCAAGATTACGTTCAATCAGCTTGTTTCTACAGAGATGTTTTGCGAAAACTCTCAGGAATCAACTTTTACGAAAGAGCTTACGGAGGTTACGAATTATCTGTTTACCGATAGAGGGGAGTTACGACTTATGTTAAAGAATAATGGTGGAACGATGATCTTTAAATAATAAAAATGCCCATAAGGGCATTTTTATTATTGACCACGATACAGTCTGCGTGTCTCTTCGGCGTCCTCTTTGCGGGTGATCTCCATAAGACGAAGATTCTCTGCCTCTGCGGCATCCACACTGCTGATTGCATTGCGAATGGTTTCCTCGCTCAGTTCATCATTTGGCCAGACGCCAACCATCTCTTTATACTTTGCGGCAGCTTCAGCGAGCGAGAGCTGGGTGTTCTCTGGTGCAGGATGAGTGACAATCTCTGCAGGGTTGAATACTGGTGTCAGCGGCGCGATTGTGCTTATAGGTGGCCGTGGCACAGTTTCCTGGGGTATGAATGTGATGACATTATCATGTTGCTCAGAAGGGGTGACAGGCAAGCCGTTCAACTCCTCGGGAGAGAATAGTGGTGGATGGTCTTCCATATGCGTTAAGCATAACAAAGGATGCAGAGGGATGCAACGAAAAACAGCCCAAGGCTGTTTTAGTGGCTATGTGTTCCGCAATCTGAACATCCGCCTGCCATAAGAATCATTGCCCACTGGTGCGCATATTCAGTCATGCCTTGTTTTGCAAACCATGAGTAAAAAGTGATGAATGTGGGAAGTTCATCAGTATCTCCAGACTCGCGCTTTTCAATAAGAGCATTATAACGCACCACTGCTTGAGTGAAGTGCTTTTCCGCCGACTTACGTAGTGAGGTGGTAGGGATTTCAAGCTCGGCGATCTTTGGATCAGTCTCGAACTCAGTCACGAGTGCATCAAGGCTCTCGCTGATATAGGCAAGCAAGGGATCCGAGTCGCGGTTGAGCGCGCTGCGGACTAAAAGAATTTCGTTGTCGTTGTTTGTCATAAGTGATTGAAGTCGCCTCATAATAACCTGAATATCATTCAAGTCAAGGTGAGTGACAGTGTGCTATGCCTGCGGTACTATGGGTCACATGAACGTAATACAGGAATTATCAAAAGAGATTGTCGATTTTCGTGATGCGCGGGATTGGAAGCAGTTCCATAATCCTAAAGACTGCGCCATCTCACTTTCGCTTGAAGCAGCGGAGGTGCTTGAGCATTTTCAGTGGAAAAACGATGGAGAGATGGCCGAGCATGTAGAACGAGAAAAAGAGGCCATCGGTTCAGAACTTGCTGATGTTCTTAATGTAGTCCTGCTTATGAGCTACGATCTTGGAATAGATATCGAAGAGGCGCTTCGTAAGAAGATGAAGATGAACGGAGAGAAGTATCCTGTCGAGAAATCTAAGGGGAAGCATACGAAATATAATAAACTTTGATATGCAATTGTTTGTTTTAAACACCACAACACCACTAGGAAATTTCTGTATGCTTATGGACGAGCACAATGTGGTGCATGCATCGGGTTTTGGTACACCACTAAAGCTCAAGGATCGATTGGGGAAGGCATATAAGGACGTGCGTGTTGTACCGTATATCGGAATCCATGAGTACACGCGAAGCTTGGAAAAGTATTTTGCCGGAGAGAAAGATGCGCTCAAGAATATCAAGAAACAACAATCGGGAAGTGTCTTGCAGAGAAAGGTTTGGCTCCAGATAGAAAAAATAAAGTGGGGTAAAACTGAGTCGTATAAGTTCATGGCGTCTCGAGTGGGCTATCCTCGTGCGATGCGTGCGGTCGGCTCCGCGTGTGGAGCGAATGCACTTGTACTATTGGTCCCTTGTCACCGCGTGTTGCGTACTGATGGGGGACCCGGTGGGTATGCCTTCGGTGTGCAGCTAAAAAGGCGACTTCTTGAGATGGAGCGTGGGGGCGCTTAACGGGGCGCTATTTCATGAATGTTATGTGTATAGAATGTGTATAATCTGTGCATTGTAGTAGATTTCTATAGTGCTAGTATTAAAGTAACGGATGACCATGAAATAAAGAAAATGGACGAGGAGGGAGACCATTCACCGTATCTTTGCTTGCAAAGCGGTTTCCAAAGTGGCGCCGTTGCAGTACGTGATTATCGCATGCAAAAGTAGACACATTCATAGGAATGTATAGTGTTCGCCCAGCGTTATCAGTTAATCTGAGAATTAGTGGTTTCCAGCGATAATGCACGAAGAAAATGACTCACTAGAAAGTGGGCCATTTTCTTTACATTAAAAAACGAGCCGAAGCCCGTTTAGTTGATTTCAATGTCGACGTATGCGACTTCAGGAAAACGCTCCTTCATTTGCTTCTCAATCTTGTCGATATGGTTGCCTACAAGACGGGGGATACGATCGAGCATCTTGAGCATAAGTTTCGCAAACTCGCTATAGTCCTCACGCACTTCATCGAACTCTTCACGCAGGTCCCCTATGTCATAGATCTCTTCGTAGAGTGGAGATCCGTTCCATTCGACGGTTGCAAATATACGATATTTCCCAACATCGATAGCGGTTGATTTGAACTCAAGGATGTGTTCAATACACGGATCTTTGAGGAGGAAATCCATGATATCCTCGCGAATATTCTCATTCAATGGTTTTCCGATAAGATACTGGTGATTCTTGATGATAAGCAGTATCGCGAGTATGCCGAGAATGAATCCAACGATGATACCGCCTAGTGCATCGTAGAGGTTATTTCCCGTAATGTATACAAGGGCTTGTGCAAGCATCGCTACCATAACACCGAGCACTGCAGCACCGTCTTCATAGACAACCGCAAGTGTTACGGGATCAGCGTCGGCAAATATCTTACGTGATAATTTTTTATTACCCTTCACTTCACGGATAGCAATGAGGAGGGTTGCCCCTTCGACGACGAGCGCGATTACCAAGACAACAAATGTGATGTAGTTGAATTCCGAGGGTATCGAGGCCTCATTGCGCAAGAGCGAGTCAATAGAGTGGTAGACCGTCACACCTGCACCGATGAATAAGATGCCGCAGGCAGAAATGAGTGACCAGAAGAAGCGTTCAATACCATATCCATAACCACGATCATCATCGGCGGGACGTTTTGAACGCTTGATGCCGATCAGGAGAAGTGACTGATTGAGTGTATCAGCGAAGCTATGGACGCTCTCAGCGAACATACTTGTAGAGCCACTGATCATGGCCATCACGGTTTTGAGGATCGTGACGATGGTATTGCCTATAAGCGCGGCTATAACTGAGGTCTTGCCGTGAGCATGTGAAGACATTTGATAATGATAGCATGGAATACAAGGGAATAAGGGGATAAGGGAATAAGGGGATAAAGATACTCGATTTGGTCGGATCTCCCTCAGAACCTCATTACCTTGAATTTAGTAATTTCTCCAAATTCTGCTACTATTTACCTATGACTTATGAACGCCCAGATTGGGATACCTATTTTATGAATATTTGTGAAGCGGTCGGCGCGCGTTCGACGTGTGATCGTGGGCGCGTGGGTACTGTAGTGACACGCGACAATCATATCCTTTCTACTGGTTATGCTGGGGCTCCGCGCAAGCTTCCATCTTGCGATGAGGTGGGTCATGAATTTCATACGGTGAAGCATGCTGATGGACATGAGACTCAGCACTGTATACGTACGGCCCATGCCGAGCAGAATGCCATTGTTGAAGCTGCACGCGTGGGAATCGCGCTTGATGGCTCTACTATTTATGTGCGCATGACTCCATGCTATATCTGCGCGAAGATGATTGTGAATGCGGGCGTAAAGCGAGTTGTTGCAAAACAGGATTATCACGCAGCAGATCGTTCGAAGGAAATATTGAAAGAGGCGGGAGTGAAGCTCGATATTTTGGAAGAGGCAGTCGTGAAATACTAAGTAAAAATGCCCCGCGTTTGCGGGGCATTTGTATTGATTTTGGATTAAGCTTCGGACGATTCGAGTTCACGCACTTTGGGCGCTGCTAAATCCATCAGGGTGGCGAGTGCATCAGCAAGCCTGAACTTGTTCACTCGAGAGTAATCAAACTTCCTGTTCTCGCTGGTGCCGCGCTGAAAGAGGCCGCCTGCGGGAGTGATGTGCCACTCCGAGCGTTCGCGAGCTTCGTCGATGAGGGCCATGATGGTGACGTCGTCGAGCTTGATCTTCACGCTAGGGTGACGAAGGATGCCGAGGTTGTAGCCATCATTGAAGATGATGACCTTCACTCCATGATCATGGAAGAGCGCACCGTGCACAGGGCTATTTGCCGCACGCGCAGTGATGGCAATCCGTCCTTCGTGGATGAGCTCTGTCCTCTCGGCTGCTTCCTTGATCTGAATGCGCGACTTGCCCGACTTCAGCATGCCATCGAAGAGCTCGCTCATGCGCGAGAAGTGCACGTCTCCACCGTGGGGGTAGAGAGACTTCAGGGCACAGAGGACTGCATCGATGCCCGTATGAGAGATCACTGATTGCAACTCCTTCTTTCCGTTTGGGGAAAGGAGCTGGCCCATTGTCTTCAGGGGGTGCATGAGGCTGACGTAACGCGAGAGGTCTGCAAGCGCCTGCTTGTCGGCCTCCGTACCATACTTTTTGAGAATGGCAGGGAAGGTCTCGAGTAAACGCCCATTCATCGTGGCCTTTTCGGCCTTGGTGAGGGTGTCCTCGGTACCGACGAAAAGGTCGTTGGGCTTCACGTCCTTCAGGGGCGGAAAGCGCTTCATGAACTTGACTTCGGCCGCCTTGCGCTCAGGAATGAACGTCTTGGTCGCCCAGAGCGCGGCGAGGACGGGGAGGTTTGCTGAGCCGAGAACCCAGATATTCGTTACGAGCACGATTACTCCTTCGATTGCGCAGGTGCGCATTGTAAGGTGGAAAAGAACGAAAATTGCGCCAAATGCGCAATGGCACGCGACGTGCTGCCGTTGTAGTGATAACATGATATTTCACCTCAGTCAAGATGACTCCATAGGGTCTTGACGCTCTCTTCTCCTTCGTGTATTATTCAAACATGCATTTGAATGAACTGGCAAAAAAGATTCGCACTGTTGGGGACGAGAGCCGTTTGCGCATACTTTGCGTCATATTTGAAGGGCGCAAAATCTGCGTTTCAGAGATTGCTGCGAAGCTCGATATGAGTGTAGCTATTGTCTCACACCATCTTCGTGCCTTGCAGGATGAGGGATTGCTTATTCCAATGCGCGATGGAAAGCATGTTTGCTATGAAATTTCGGATGAAAAGTTCATGGAGGACTTAAAAAAGTTTATTTGTAAATATAACGCTGAATAATATGAATACTAAAGAAGTAATCGTTTACTCAACACCGAGCTGCCCATACTGCGTCTACGCAAAGCAGTATTTTACTGAGCATGGTGTGACATTTAAGGATATCGACGTGAGCCGAGATCGTGCTGCGGCGATGGAAATGGTCCAGAAGTCTGGTCAAATGGGTGTTCCTGTCATTGATATTGGTGGCGAAATCACTGTTGGTTTCCGTCCTGATGTTTTTGCAAAGCAGCTCGGCCTATAGAACGAAAGCACCACATCGTGGTGTTTTTTGTTGGTGATATAATAGTTGCATGGAAAAGATTGCGCAGTTTGTTCGTGAGAAAAATGAATTACTCCGCGCAACGCCAGATCTTTCGCTGCGTACGTTGTATGTTGTTGTATCTCTGTGTCTCGTTGTCTCTGCGTATTTGCTTGGAGAAATGCATGGTCGCTCCAGTGTCGCAGAAAGCCAATTAAGTGTTTCTGGCGCGTTAGCCTATGTGCCATATGATAAGACGCCGCTTCTTGCTACTGGAAATGGTTCCGAGAAAGCCGCAAAGAATTTTGTGGCGTCTGTAAGTGGGAAACTCTATTATCCTGCAGATTGTAAGGCGGCACAGCGCATCAAGGAAGAGAATAGAATATGGTTTGCAACACTCGCAGAAGCGAAATTAAGTGGCTTGTCGCCATCACCGCAATGTAACCGTTAGCTTGTGAGACAGTTAGAATGTTCTACGATATAATCACATGATGGATAGGATCTCGAAAGCATTATTGTTCTATTTGCGCTACAGACATACATTCAGTCCGATTATTTTTGCTATCACGTTTATTATAGACGTGGCAACATTTCCGCAAGTTGATTCCCCGAGGGCGATACTTCTTGCATCGATCTACGCAGGGTTAACACTATTCCTTCTTTTTGTCTTTGCGCGAAGTGCAGAAGGCGATATGTCTGATGGGAAAAGTAGGCGATGGGACCCCACGGTGAAACTCATACTCGATATCCTTTTGCAGTTTGCGTTTGGTGCATTCGCCAGTGTGCTCTTCGTATCATATCTTAAGGGTTCAGATGTGATTACGAGTATTCCATTCCTGCTCATCTTATTTGTATTTGTTACGGGAAATGAGTTCGCAAGTAATCACCGTTCGCGCGTGTGGGTTCGGTTTAGTGCCACACTTTTCCTTTGTTACGCCTATTTACTCTATCTTGTTCCACTCGTTCGGAATGAATTAGGTTTCACTTCGCTCTCGATAAGTACTGCACTCACGGGTGGACTTGCAGTTTTCATGCTTATGCTTCTTGGTGCTACAGCACCACGCCTCTTCATGAAGACTAAGGTAGTCCTCATTTCTGCAACTATAGCGATTTTGCTTGGTATTCCACTGCTTATTTATTCAGGAAGCATTCCTCCGCTCCCGCTCATGTTGCGTGAGGGTACAGTCCTTCATGACATAAGTCGAGTTAATGCTACGGATTATCTTGCACTGCAAGAGCCGCAAGCGATATACGCACGCTTTGGTCTTCCAAGATTGTTGCCGCGGTATCATGTAAGGACGGGTGAAGGCCTTACATTCTTTACTGCAGTTTATGCACCCGCTGATATTAAGACCAATCTTATACATCGCTGGGAACGCTTTGATCCAGCTTTGGGAGAGTACGTTCAGCGTTCGGTGATCCCTCTTGTGATTTCAGGTGGCCGTCAAAATGGTTATCGTACCTATTCAACTGTTGATTCGATTGAACCAGGCACGTGGAGGGTGGTTGCAGAACTTGGAGCCAAGCAGATCCTTGGATATCGCACATTCGAAGTACTCGTAGGGAATCCGTCATTGAAAGAGGTAATCAAATAAAAAACACAATGCGATGCATTGTGTTTTTTATTTGTATAATACTGAGGATTTTCCTGCGACAAATCCTGTGGTCCAGCAGAGTTGTAGGCTGTAGCCCCCAGACGGTCGATCAATATCAAGTACATCACCTGTTACGAAAAGATTCGCAAGGCGCTTTGAGCACATCGTGCGCATTTCAACTTCGGAAAGGGGAAGTCCACCAGAGGTCACAATCGCCTTATCGGTACCAAGTAGACCGGTTGGTGTAAGCGTAATGTGTTTAACAAGTCCCACTATCGCAAGCCGCTCTGCACGAGTAAGTTGATGAACCTTCTTCTCGCCATCAAGCTTGAGCTTCTCAAGCACCCCCTCAGCAAGCGACTTCTCGAAGATTTCTGGTAACGCGTTACGTAGCAGTTTGTTCTGCAGAGGCTGTAATTTCTCTTGGATCATGCGATCAAGTGCACCCTCATCGGTTTTTGGAAAAACATCAATCTCGATAGTAATTAAGTCTTCCATCATCAACGTCCAAATTTCCTTACTCATATTAAGTATGAGCGGTCCTGAAAGTCCAAAGTGGGTGAAGAGTATGCGGCCTGTTTTCTTCGCAACAACTTTTTTGTCACGTATGAGTGAGACTTTTGCTGCTTCAAAGGCAAGTCCGAGCATTCCATGAGTCCAACGCTCAAGGGTTTTTACGGGTACGAGTGAGGGGTTAGAATCATGAATCGTATGTCCTAATGATGAAAGCCATTTGAACCCGTCTCCTGTCGATCCTGTCTCGGGTCGCGAAGTGCCGCCTGTTGCAATGATGAATGCGTCTCCCTTTATGACTCTTCCGTCATCAAGGCGAACGCTCGCGATATGGTCACCATCTTTAAGTAGTTCCGCGACTCTTGCATTATATTGAATTGAGACACCTTGCCGTGCAAGTTCTGCGCCAAGTACTTCCCACACGGTTCGAGCACTATTTGTTATCGGAAACATGCGGCCCCCAGGCTCTTCTTTCATGCGCAGACCAAGCTCCGCAAAGAATTTAATAGTATCTGCAACTGCGAATTGAGCAAAAGGGGAGTGAAGAAAATCACTCGCATCTTTGTATTTTGTCAGTAGCTTACGATTATCGATTTCGTTATTTGTGATATTGCAGCGCCCTCCGCCTGTAATAAGCAATTTCTCACCAAGGCGGCTATTTCGTTCAAGTAAAACCACTTTTCCACCGATTCTTGCTGCAGTAATTGCAGCCATCATGCCCGCCGGTCCTCCGCCGATAACGACGACTGTTCGTTGCGCTGTTTCTCTCGGCGAAATATTCATACTAGACATACTACTGTATCTATTGCGCTAATACAAGGTGAATTGCGGTTACTACTATATATGTAATAATTAGTATATAATAATATAGTAATGGAGCAAACTTAACGCGCAGTTTGCACCGTATGAACTTACGTACATATGAAACATCACATCCCCATAGAAAGGACAAGGGCAGACAGCAAAGAGCGCGCAGTGCCCATTCGTCACAAAGGTGCAACTGTGCTGGGGGCAATATTCTGGACACTACTCGTGCTCTCAAGCGGCGCCTATGCAGTCTGGTACTTTGCCGAGTATAAGAAGTCAGGCCTTGCTAGTGTAGGCATTATGACATCCAACAGCTCGACGGATGATTATCTTGCTGCAATTGCACGCAAGATTCTGCTTCCGAAGGATAATACAGCACCGAGAGTTGCGGTGATTACTGATCCACATACGCTCGTCAATGAGCAGGAATTTTACAGAGGAGCAGAAGCGGGAGATATTCTTGTCGTCTTTGAGGAGTCGAAGCGGGCCATACTCTATAGCCCTCGACGCGATATTATCGTTAATGTTGGTCCCGTTATTCCACGCAGCCTATCAGTGAATGCTGAAAAACCGGAAATCCTTGAAGATGATATTGGGCTGCAGTAATTCTTAAGAATATGCGAATATTCACAGACTACATTGCAGGTATATCACTGTTTCTTACTCAAACAAATTTCTTTGGGTTCAGTCTCGGTACTGTGATCATCGCATCTTGTCTCATTATCCTTGTGATTGCTGGAATCGTATTTGCGCTGAGGCTTGCTAACGAATTGCTATGTGTATCGAAGCAGCGAACTCCTGATTATCTTTTTATTAAAAAAGCAGATCGAGAGTGGTACATACTTGCAGCAATGTTGCTTGGAAGAGCGGAATGTGTTGTGGGGCGAGGCGTACGAACTATCGTTCGAGCTATTCCTGGAATCAAACTAAATGATGCTGGTGCATTTGATTCACTCGGTGCCGTTCCATTTGAGGGGCTGCTTGCAGTTGCTCGTGTGCTTCATAAGGAGGCAGGAATACTCACACTGGTGCCACTATTCATGAATAAGGACACGCGTCGTGTACTCCATCTCATTTCGCATTAATTATATGTCTACCTCTCAAAACATTACGTTAGCGCTTATTGATGAAAACCCACGAACGAGGTGGGAGATTGTTGCTGCACTCCTTGGTGTCGGTCTCACTGCAAAGGTGATTTCGATAGAAAATCAACAGTCCGCGCGCGAGGTGCTTTCGGGAGAAGAACGTATCGATCTTATTATTGCGGATCCATTCGCATTCCTTGGTCATGGGGTAGAGATTATTGCCACAATCCGTACACATTCGGCAGGAAAACATCTCCCACTTCTTATTTATTCCTCCTGCGGAAAAAAGAATTGGGGAGGTGCTGTTTGTGTTCCTAAGCCAGCCCATAGTGTGCAGCTTGCGGGTGCAATTTTACGTTGCCTTCCTCGAGGGCGACTGAGTATGCTTTCGCCGCTTGCGGCACGTGCAATTGCGCTTTCATCACCTACGTCATGAAAACTCTTCGAGGGAAACTTACGCTAAACACGTTGCTTGCGACTATTACACTCTTTGTCTTTGGGGGAGTTGGTTTTTATATGGTATTTTCGAGTGTAAGTGAAGACGCAATAGGCGGAAGTTTGCAGAGGGTGCTCATTGGTACATTTAGGCGTGTCGATGAGTACTTTGCTGAGAGAGGAAGAGAGTTTGATGCGCTTGCCAAGAATCAGACAGTACTTACGCATATTAGTAAGGGCGCATGCGCGAAGTCTGATGGCGTTACAGAGCTTGTGCTTCCGTTTTCCCGAAATGGCTGGGAGCGCATTGTTGTCGTCGATAGTGCGGGAACCGTCTGTGCATCTACGGGTGGTGGTATTGTCCTCTATCAGGAAGAGAAGAATGCAATTGTTGAGGCAATGCGCGGAGTACGGGTGCAAACCGATATGATTTCCTCTGGGAATTTTTTGCAACCCAATCAGATACTTGCGTCACCGATTATTTCAGATAGTGGGACAGTAGATGCAGTGCTTCTTGGTCGACTTACTGCGGGTGAACTTACGAGTACGCTTGCTGATATTGGTTCTCCTGCACAGCTGATGAATGCAAATGGATTAGTGCTTTCAAGTACTCGCTCAAATGATCGCGCAAGTGAAGGGCTACTTTACCCAGATCCAGTTTCTGTTTGGAATTTTGCAAGTAGCCTTAGTCCTGCTGACCACGGAGTTATGAGATTCGGGGTAAGTTCGGTAATTGTTGCGATTGCGACAGAGCCCGGAGTCCCTGGATACGCGGGGAAAGGTTGGAAACTCATCGCTATAGAAAAGAATAACGTCCTTTATGGAAGCAGCTTCGCACTTCTTGGTGCCGCACTTTTCGGTCTGCTTTGTGTATTATGTGGACTTATATTCTTTGGTAGGATTCCGCTTCGACTCGTAAACGAACTCAAACAGATGGCGTATTATACCGAGCAACAGCTGCGAGGCATAACTGAATTTATTCCTGGAAACAAGGAGATCGAAATAAAGTCCGTGTATAACGCAATTGAACGGCTTGCCGTACGGTATAACGTGCTCGCGCGCACGAGGGATGACAGTACGATCAAGCTTGCTCAAGATCTAGAAGCATACAGAGAAGACCGAGATCGGTATGCAGTGATGATCGGAGCAATGCGGGAGGGGGCATGTGCAATAAACAATGATGGCATAATCACACTTTGTAATCTGTCCGCAGCGAATATGCTCGGGCGAAACCGAGATGAGATTATTGGACAACACTACTTAAAGGTCTTTCGTTTGTATCTTGATGAGGACATGACTAAGGAGTTTGATGCACTGGAGAAGGCATTACTTTCGGGGGGGATGTTTGCGGAGGAGGGGCCGTATTATGTACAACAGGCAAGTGGTGGAGCACTGCCGATTCGCATGCAATCTACGGTTATAAGGAGAGGTGTAGACCGTGCGGCCATTGGGATATTCGTGCTCATGCGTGATGTAGGGAAGGAGCTTGCAGTTGAACAGGCAAAGAATGAATTCATCTCCGTTACTTCGCATCAGATGCGTACACCACTCGCGACGATGCGCTGGCACATCGAACGATTGCTGCGGCCCGGGTCGCCACCATCTCCAGAGGTGTTGCGGGACTACTTAGAGCGCATTGAAAGAAACAATAAGCGCATGATCAGGCTTGCTGAAGCATTACTTGATGTGTCACGTATAGACCTCGAGGACACGCAGCGTAATCATGTTGAAGTGGATATTCCTGATATGGTGAAAGAAGTACTCGATGAGATCGACGAAGAGACGCTATCGAAACGTACAATCGTGCAAAATTATAAGGGAATTGAGGGGCAGAAGGTTCTCTGTGATCCATACCTTATTCGTGTGGTATTGGAAAACTTCATAGAGAATGCGATAAACTACACGAAGCCGAAAGGAAAGATTGAGATTTCCGTCGTTATTGATGGTGATTCATTACGTATCGATGTCTCTGACAATGGCATCGGTATAGCCGCTGATATGAAGGACAAAATATTCACCAAGTTTGTGCGCGGGAAGGACGCAACGTCGATGCAGCCTGCTGGGACTGGGCTTGGTCTCTACATTACTAAGTCGTTGGTCGAGCGTGCAGGGGGGAAGATTTGGTTTGAGAGTAAGCGAAATGATGGTTCAATATTCTCAGTGCGTTTTCCATTAAGTGATCCAAATAATAACTAATTACCATGGAACAATTCAAGTCAAAAAAAATCCTCGTTGTCGAGGATGAGAAAGATATGAGAGATGTTATCGTTGAGACATTGACGGAAGTCGGTTATCCCGTTGTCTCAGCAGCAGACGCAGTTGAAGGGATGAAGCTCTACCATGATGAGCACCCGGACTTGATCGTCTTAGACATCCTGATGCCAGGAAAGACAGGACTTGCGCTCCTTAGTGATATACGCAAGGAGCCGGGAGGTGATAAGGTACATGTGATTATGCTCACCAACTATAATCCAACAAATAGTAACCTCATTGAGCCAATACTTAAAAGTAATCCGGAATACTATCTGATAAAGAGTAATATATCGATGGATACGCTTGTTGATAAAGTTCGCTCAAGCTTCGAAATGGAACTAGAAAATAAAAACACCCCTAAGTAGGGGAGTTTTTATTTTGCAGTCTTTGTTGTCGTTGGAGTGGTTGATGATGCAGTAACCACCTTTGTCTTTAGTTTATCGATATTCGGGATAAGATCCTCGATTTCTTTTTGGGTCTTGAATCCGTAATATGCCTTGCGGTTGATGATTAAGACTGGAGGCTCAGCATGCGTACGATAGATTGCCTTGAGGGTGTCTATCGATGAGAGGCCAAGGTTGTAGTCAAACGCATAGATATGCAGGCGGTCGTACTGCTCACGCATCTGCGTAAGCACATGACCTGCCTTGATACAATCTTCGCAGTCGCCGGTATTTGAGTAGAAGAAGATAATCGTACTGAACACCTCTCCGCACTGGCGTTGGCGTTCACGGAGGAGGAGATAGTCCTTAATCATGAGCAGCGAGTAGTCTTTCTTGAGGGCAATAACCTCTCGATCATTAGTTCCGCGCTGCTTTTCCATGTCGTCGAGTCGTCGTGCAAGCTCATTCATCTGGGAGATCTGTGAGCTCGCTGCGGTTGGGTCATCACATGCGGCATCAGCAAGAAGCTGATATTGAATCTCAGTTTCAACGATTTGTCGGTTGATTCCTGATTCTACTTCTTTAATAGCCGCAGAACGCAAGCTGTAGAAATAGTTGGAGGCAAGAAACGCGACTGCGAAGATTCCCAATGTGATGATGAACACCGCAATGAACTTACGCTTCGTAACGCTCTGCTGTGGGGTAATTTGTGTCATGGTGATTGTATGTTGATGCAAACTTAACGCCAAGTGGTCTCTTTTGAAGTAATCAGGTTATAGAGCGACTTTGCGAGCCAGAATGGAGCAATGAGTCCATAGAGGAAAAGGAATGAAAGTGTTCCGCGTGCAATGGTATATTGCTTGCGCACAAGGCGAACTCCAAACGTAATATAGAGGAGTGTGCCCAGGAAGAGGACATAAACGATTAGTCGATTGAATGTGAGATCATAAGAGAAAAGATCGAAATCCGTACTTGGCCAACCAAAGTGGAATCCCACCGCTTGTCTATATATGATCTCTTCGCCAATTGATTTTACCACTGCTTTGATATACGCGACAGTGAAGTAGAGTGCGGTAAAGATGGAAATGAATGCAAAGGGGAGGGAGAGGACGCCAAGATAGCCATACTCACTTTTCATGAACATATGCCTATACGAGTAGTAAGCGTTTTTGAGAAAACCGGTTACCCAGCGCACACGCTGTTTATAGAGAGCAGGTAGGGTCTTTGGGGGAACGGTCCACACGATAGCCATATGTGCATTCTCAATCTTGAGTTTGTAGGACTGGATGCGCAGTGCCATTTCCATGTCTTCGGTATGATATGCTGCACGGAAGTTGCCTATCTTGTCAAAGAGTTCACGGCGGAAGATGGAGAACGGGCCGGGGGTAACATAGAGGGCATTGATGCGCGAGAGAACCTTGCGGGTAAAGGCACCAACCATGTACTCGATGGCTTGGATGTGCCTGAGCCAGTTGTCTGGCTTCCAAATCTGTACAGAGGGTGTGACGGAGACGACATCAGGGTCAGCGAAGAATGGAACCATCTCGCGAAGGGCGTTGGGTTCTACATAGGAGTCTGCGTCGAGGCAGCCAATAAGGTCCGCCGTGCTCATCTCTATACCCAGATTCATAGCAGTATGCTTGCCGCCGTTTTCCTTAGTGATGATCTTCACCCTTTTATTGTCGCCAAAGTGTTTGCGAGCGACTTCAAGTGTATTATCTGTCGATCCGTCATTGACGAAGAAGACATCAAGTTTATCGGCAGGGTAGTCGAGCGCCAGAATTGAGTTAATAGTGCCAAGTATTGTGGTTCCCTCGTTCCAGGCGGGGACAATGATCGTCACTGTCGGTAGGCTTTCATCTGTTGCACGAGGTCGCTCCTTGAAGTGCATCTGGTCACGCTCTTCAATATAGGTGAGTAGCATAAAAACCTCAAAGTAGGTGACTGAGAAGAGGATTCCTATGGTTAGGATCTGTCCAATAAGTGGCAACATGGTGATTCTTTTAGGCTCCAGAAAGGAGACGTGTAGTCTCTATCCTATGCAAAATTTAGCCTTATGTAAAGCCCTATTTTAAATTTGACCGCATTTTGGGAAAATAGGCGAGAGTCGGCAAATTTCCGAAAAATGCCCAAAAATAAGGATTTCCAGCATATTTAATCATGAATTCGTGTTTTGTCAACATTAAAATACAACCATTTTCGAGGTACTTTCGAAAAAACTTTAATGTTAGTTGAGCAATGTGTCTATGTTTTAAGCCATATTTTGTACCTAGTTGTAAAACGGTTGCATAATCGAGCTCCATCAGTACAATAACCCAGTACTCTAAAAAGCAGTAGAAAGCCCTCCGGGGAAGTCTATCGCCATAGTTTCCGATCCGCTTCTTCGCTCGACCGTCAGGCAGACCATCTGTCTCCACCAGAAGCAGAGTACAAAACTATTATGCCCAAAGAAGTTCTTGAGGGTTCAGAAGTTGGTGAACGTAAGGGGTTGCTTAACCTGCAGCCCCGTGCCCAAGCCATTGTTGCGCTTATCGCTGTAGCCTTTATGGTTGCACCAGCAAGTGTATTCGCTGCAACACCCTCTGCCTTACGTGAGCAAGATACCGATACGTACATCGAGCGCATTAATTCGCGCTACGGTGATCATGTCGATACCGCTGCAATGCTCACTGATTATGACCGCGATATGATTGTTTCAGTCATTACGGTTGAATCAGAAGGAAATCCTCGTGCTGCGTCTCCAGTAGGCGCTCGCGGGTTGATGCAGCTTATGCCGGGGACTGCAAAGATCTTCGGTGTGAAGGATCTCTCGGATCCTTTCCAAAACATTCTTGCAGGAACAAAGTATCTGAAGGATCTTGAGACCAATTATGGTTTCAAGAATGTGGATGAAGCTTTGATTGCCTATAACATGGGTCCTGCACGTGCACGTCGTTTCCTGTCTCAATACGATACAGCGGACCACTCGTACGTAAAGAAGGTGAAATTCGTGTATAACCGTATTCAGGATCAGAAGCGTGATCTTAATCATGCGCTGACACTTCGCCAGTCTATCGATGATAGCGTGGCAAAGGCTGAGGCGGTGCGTCCTGTAGCTGTATCTTCGTTTGCTGCGAAGATATTCAGCCCGATGAGGGTAGCTGAGGCGTCAACGAGCAACTAACATTTACACCCGAAAGGGTGTTTTTGTTTTCTGTGGACGAGTTGGGGTGGCGCACAATGTAGCATGTTATACTCACCCTATGCTTGATGTTTCACTATTTTCCGCATTTTTCGCTGGTCTACTGACTTTCCTTGCGCCTTGTACTCTTCCTCTTGTGCCTGCCTACTTAGCGTTTCTTGCGAGCGAGACAGGTAAACTCGATGAAAAGAAGATTTTTCAACGCGCGCTTGCGTTCATGGTCGGTTTTTCATCGGTCATCGTATTACTCGGTGTGTTTGTCAATCAGCTTGGTCGGTATATCGCAGCGTATAGAGGAGAGCTCATTATGTTCGGAGGTCTTCTTTTTGTCCTCTTCGGCCTTACATTGCTCGGCGTCATTAAAATCCCTGTACGAAGTGCAGGTATGCCGGCTTTCCTGAAGCCAACAAGCAACTTCGCTGTTGGACTCCTCGGAGTGGTGTTTGCATTCGGCTGGAGTCCATGTGTTGGTCCTATTCTTGGGAGTATCTATGTATTGGCCGCTCAGGCAGATACTGTGGTTCGCGGCACATTACTCCTTGTGCTTTATGCTGTCGGTCATAGTTTGCCTTTTATCCTCCTTGCTTACTTCTATGAACGATCCTTTAAGGTGGTGTCTGTACTCTCTCGCTATTCTGAAAAGATTAGTCGCGGAGCAGGAATCATACTCGTCATCATCGGACTCTTCATGCTTGTCGGACAATATGGCTTTCTGCTTTCTATTTTCGGAAAGTTCGTTGACGGTGATTGGCAGGAGAAATTGCTAAACTATCTTTAAAATAGCCCATCTTGGGCTGTTTTAATTGTGTTATAATTGTAGACATGTTACGAAGCATTCGTTTCCTTTTGGTCTCTATGCTGCTGCTACCGAGTCTTGCGGCTGCAGCTACAAGTTCTGTGGGTATTCCTACGGGGGGTATTTGGTTCTCGAAGGAGCCGTTCTTTGTTGGCGATCAGATATTAGTGAACACACTTGTCTTCAATGCTACCGATGGAGTCGTGCGTGGAACGCTTGAACTTCTCGATGGATTAACTATCCTGCAGCAAAAAGATGTCGCCGTTGACGCAGGTGACTCTAAAATCGTATCATTTCCCGTACAAGTAACGAGGGGTAGGCATGCCTTTCATATACGTATTGCAGGTGGTGACGTGACCGGAAAGGGAGGAATAACGATTCCTGTGAAAACTTCGGGCGACTATGTGGGCCAGACAAGTGAGCTGAAGCGTGAGGCAGCTATAAGTCCTGAACTTCCTGTTGTTGATGTTCCAAAGTCTACGTCGTCTGTAGCTGTTGCAACGACTTCTGCTTTTACAAGCAAGGATGCGCAGGGCGTAGCAGATGTAGTGGAAAAAGTACTTCCTGCGAAAGTGGTGGAGCCCGTGGTGAATTTTGCCGTACCAATTATTGGCGCAACTGAATCCTTCCGAGTAGGACAGGCGAATTCGAATACCGAGAGAATCAATAGTACTGTTGGTGACCTTGCAAAGGACATTGGGGTTGCAAAAGTATTAGGTATCACTACTGAGGCTACAAGTACTGGAAGGGTTGCCACCTCAACGCTACTTTCGAAGTTTACAGGGTGGTCAGTATTTAGAGAGGGAATAACAAGCAATAACTTCATAAAGTCACCATTTGGGTATGTGAAATTGTTCCTCTATTTGCTCTATCATGCAGTGGTAAGTGCGGCATGGTTTTTCTATGGCCTCTCTGCGTTCATTCTCTTTAAACTGTTTTTGTATGTAAAGAGACTTATCTTTCCCGTAGCAAGCTAGGAAAACAAGCACGGTACGTGCTTGTTTTTTTATTTCCTAGCGTAAAAGTCACCAATGTTGACGTTGAGCTACTATTTATGTTGCAAACTGTTTGCATGGCCATGTTGTGCTAGTATAAATTACATTACTGAAAGTACGAACCATAATCATGGATAAAAAGACACAAATCATGGTGGTAACGGGAACAGTCGTTCTCGTGGCTATCTTGCTCAGCATTGCTGTTTGGAGCAGCAAGCGTGGCACAACAACAGAGGAAGTAGCAACATCTACTGCCACTACAACAACGCTTACTCAGGCAGAAGTCGCAGGTACGACCGGACTTCCTCTTGCATCGGCTATCGCGAAGAATGAGACTGCAGGTCTCGCTGCTGCAGATCAGGTGACTGGTGAATTTGTTGCAGTCACAAACCTCAATATTACTTCGGATACTTGGGTTACTGTTTACGACAGCGTAAACGGACAGCCAGGGCGTGTCATGGGAGCATGGCTTGAGCGTGTAGAATCTGCTACACCAAAAACAATTGTTCCACTGCTCTCACGCAAGACTGAGGCAGGAAAGACCTACTTTGTTGCGCTTATCCGTGACGATGGGGATAGGGAGTTTGATCTTTCTAAAGACCGTCCATCAGCAGATGCTCCGGTTGTATCATTTGTCGCAAAGTAGCATTTTAAAAGAAAAGCACCCAAAGGTGCTTTTCTTTTTACATCAATATGTGTTTCTGTCGAAGAATAAAAACGCACCCGTGTGGGGTGCGTGCGTGGAGTCAGTCTTCCGAGTCCATGGCGTCATGAGTGAGGCACCAGAGCGTAATGAAGCCGAGTGTTGAGATGATGAGATGTATCGCGACAAGAACGGTCATCCATGCTTCGCCGTTTACCCACTTGGTCAGTTCAGGCTTGAATGTGAAAGCGAGAAAGCCAAACGCAACGAAAATGCAATGGAAGTTGAACGTATGGATGGAGAAGTCAACACCATCACCCCAAGTCCAAATGTTCATGATGAGGCCAATGATGGCGCAGATGAATGAGACCCAGTACAGTGCGATTGAATTGAGATGAATTTCAACAGCCATGTAGCGTAGCATGTAGATGACGCCGATCGTCGGAAGGAGGGTGCAAAAGAAACTCGAAAGGATCATTTTGGTTTTCACAAAACCCCCGAAAGTTTTCTACACTAGGTTTACCACGAACACAAAGTTTAGCAAGTAGGGTGCTTGCATAGGCCTGTAAAACCCGTATGCTATACTTTTCTTATGTCATTTTCACTTCGACCAGAATGGAAACCCGCAGGGGATCAGCCGAAAGCCATAGAGGCGCTTGTGGCTAATTTTGAGCAAGGCGCAAAAAATCAGACGCTTTTGGGTGTTACTGGATCGGGAAAGACATTCACTGCTGCAAATGTGATCGCGAAGATAGGAAAGCCGACACTCGTCATTGCACACAATAAGACTTTGGCTGCGCAGTTAGCACAGGAGTATCGCACGTTCTTTCCGGATAATGCCGTACATTACTTCGTGTCATATTACGATTACTATCAGCCGGAAGCATATATTCCAACAACGGATACTTACATCGAGAAGGATGCTGCAATTAACGCAGAGATTGAGCGTTTGCGTCATGCTTCGACACAAGCTCTTCTTTCTCGGGATGATGTGATTATTGTTGCTTCTGTTTCCTGCATCTATGGTCTTGGCTCACCTGAGGAGTATAAAAAAGTGCATATCGAACTCAAGAAAGGTATGACTCTCTCGCGTAATGAGCTTATACGAAGGCTCGTAGCCGTGTATTTCAAGCGCACTACCGCCGATCTCGCTCCTGGAACATTCCGTTCGATTGGAAATCAGATCGAGATCATGCCCACCTCAGAACTTATGATCTATGAGGTTACGTTTGCAGGCGCGCAGATAGATCGTATCATGCAGATTGATCCGATGAGTAGGGCAGAAGTCAAGGAGCACCAAGCATTTTATCTGTTCCCAGCAAAACACTTCGTTACTCCAGAGGATGAACGCTTGCGAGCGGTTGCGGATATTCGTGCGGAGCTCGACGAGCAACTTGCGCTTTTTGCGAAAGAGGGGAAGATCCTTGAAGCAGAACGACTACGCAGGCGCACGAACTATGATCTAGCGATGATAGCAGAGGTGGGCTACTGCTCGGGCATAGAGAACTATTCGCGACACTTTGATGGCCGCAGCGCAGGTGAGGCACCTTCGACGCTCCTCTCGTATTTTCCACATACCGCTGACGGGAAGCCTGATTTCCTTACGGTTATCGATGAGTCGCATGTCACGATTCCGCAGCTCAGGGCAATGTTTGCGGGAGATCAGTCCCGCAAAGAGACGCTGGTGCAGCATGGATTTCGATTGCCGTCTGCGAAGGATAACCGTCCACTACGATTTAATGAGTGGAGAGATCGCATCGGCGATATACTTTTCACTTCAGCTACTCCAGCAGATTATGAGCGTGAAGTGTCCGATAATATAGTTGAGCAGGTCATCCGTCCGACAGGCCTTCTTGATCCAATTATTGAAGTACGTCCAGTTGTCGGTCGTGATGGAGCGCCTGGACAGGTACAAGATTTTCTCGAGGAAGCAAGCAAGGTCATACAGCAAGGTTCACGAGTTCTCGTAACAACTTTGACAAAACGTATGGCTGAGGATCTCTCTACATATCTCACGGAGCGTGGCGTGAAGGCCGCATATCTCCATAGTGATGTGAAAACTTTGGAGCGTATTCAAATACTTACGGATTTCCGTAAGGGTGCATATGACTGTCTTGTCGGAGTGAACCTTCTTCGTGAGGGGCTCGACTTGCCAGAAGTTGCGCTCGTTGCGATACTCGACGCCGACAAAGAAGGATTTCTTCGCTCAGAGACTGCGCTGATACAGACGATTGGACGCGCAGCGCGAAACGTCGAAGGACGCGTCGTTGTCTATGCGGATAGACTTTCAAGTGCACTTGAATTTGCCATAAAGGAGACTTCCCGTAGGCGTACTATTCAAGAGGCATACAATACAGAGCACGGTATCACTCCGAAGACAATCATGAAGCAGATTCATGATATCACTGAGGGGATGGATAAAACGAATAAGGCAGCACTTGCAAATCTTATTTCTATTGATCGCATTCGTTTTACAGAAAACCCGCAAGCATTGATTAAGGAGAAGGAAAAAGAAATGGAAGATGCAGTTGAACTTCTTGATTTCGAGACCGCAGCATTCTTACGCGATGAAATTGCAGCGCTTGCAACAGAGCTTGGTCTGTCTCATAAGGCGGAGGCAGCATCGAAAAAGGCGAAGCAAGATGATAGTGCTAAGACAAAACCGGTGAAGAAGAAATCTTTGTTGAGCCGTCGGTAAAACAAGCAACATAGTTTGCTTGTTTTTATTATCTCCGATGCCATGTCCAACGCGTAAGCCGCTTATGCTATAATATATGAAATGATCTCTGTGAGCATCGGTATGGGGAAGAACGATGACGCACGTCGAGCGGGAGCGGATGCAATCACTCAAGCGCTTGCGACATTGCCAGATAAACATGCACAGTGCGTGGTTGTTTTTGGCTCATCCCTTATTGATCAAGATGCACTTGTCGCCGGTATCAAGGATGCAGCACCGGGAATACAGATAGCGGGGTGTAGTACTGCGGGGGAGATTTCTAGTGAGGGTTTGGCCTCAGAGGGTGGCGTGGTTGTTGTGGCCTTCAATTCAGATCAACTGCACATTGGTACTGGTTTTGGGACACATATGCAATGGAACCCGCGTCGTAGTGGAATGGATCTTGCAGACACTATGCATGATGCCATGGAGGGAAATTTGTCCGCAGCAATCTTCTTTGCAAACGTTTTAAGTGGAGGAATGGAGGATGCGCTCATGGGTTTACGTCAGCAGGTTGGAGTGCCTATTACGTGTATTGCAGGTGGGGCTGCTGATAATTTCGCATTTTACGAAACAAGTCAATATTATAATGATCGCGCATTTGGTGATGCAATCACTGGTGTTGGCTTTTCTGGAACATTCACTGCGGCAAGTGTAATTAAGCATGGATTCCTTCCAGTGGGAGTGCAGAGGCGCGTGACGAAAGCGACAGGAAATATTATCGAGGAGATTGATGGAAGATCCGCCATTGCACTTTATGAGGAGTATTTCGGTGAACAGTACTCTACAATGCTCCAGCAAGGGAAACTGACGGCATTTGCCTCCTCATATCCATTGGGTATTTATCATGATGGCGCTATTCATTCAGTGCTCCGTAGTCCATTGCGTGTCGATGTGGAGAAGGGTGCGATTGTGTGTGGAGGGAACGTCTCTGTGGGTAGTGGACTGAGGCTGATGATCTCTGATAAACAGCAGGCGGTAACTACCGCAAGAGACGCTGCAAGAGAGTTGATGCAAAAGCTCGGCGGCAAGAAGCCTAAGGTGGTATTTATGTTCTCATCTTCCGCACGACGCAAGATGCTCGGTCATTCTGCAGATAGGGAGGTGCGTGCAGTACAGGAGGAGGTTGGACGCGATGTTCCTCTCGCGGGTTTTTATAGTTATGCAGAATGTGCATTTTCTGCACGACCCGACGAGGCAGTAAGTATGCATAATGGTTCAATTGCGCTATTTGCAATAGCAGAATAGTTTTATGACTGAAACAATTTCTACAAAAGTTGCTCGGGCATCATATACCTCATCTTTGTGGGTTGTTCGTGCACGTTGGTATTATGCGTTTCTCGCATTCATATTAGGAGTCATTTCAGTCACCCCAGGCCAGCAAACGGGTACTTTTGCATTACTTGGCATTATGTTTGGAGTTGCCTTGCTCGGTAATCTTATATTAAGCGTATATCTGGTGCGTAGCGACCCCGTCGTACTTGGTGAGATCAATCTATGGAGGATAAATATTGGTCAAGTAATTTTCGACTTGCTCTATATCTTCTTCATGCTTGTTGCTACCGGAGCAGGACTTGCATCATTTGTACATGTATTCTTCTTTGTACCCATCATTGTTTCGATGATTCTATTCGGCTTTCGGGGTGCGATGAGTGTTGCTGGGCTCTCAGGTCTCTTTCTTATCGTTTCAGGGCTTGCCGAGAACGGAATGCTCAGGGCGTTGCTTACGCACCCCACCGCACTTCCGCAGATGCTTCGATCTGGCGATGTATTGCTTGGTCTCGTGCAGTCCGGAGTTGTGGTTTTGATTTACCTACTTATTGGCTATTTCTCTGGGACTGTTGCACGTACGCTTGCTTCTCGCGAAGCTGACTTGCGTAGAGAGTTTTTGGAGGAAGAGGCTATGGTTAATAGACTCAAGGACCTAACCCGAGATTTTGAGTTAAGTTCAAAAATGCTTGTGCGACGTGATATAGAACTGACTATGGCAAATGAGCGGATGCAGGCGCTTGATGCGATGAAGACAGAGATCATTTCTGTGGCTGCACATCAATTACGAACACCACTCTCTGGAATGAAGTGGATGATGAAGATGCTTCTTGTTGGTGATATTGGAGAAATCTCAATGGAGCAGCGCGAAATCATACAGAGAGGGTATGAATCAAATGAGCGCTTAATACGACTAGTGAATGACATGCTTGCTGTCGACCGACTTGAGTCTGGAAGAGTGAAGTACGTGTTTGTTCCCGTTCAAATACAATCTCTTATAGAAAAAGTTGTTGCAGACCTATTGCAGAGAGCTGCGGAGAAGCAGGTTCATATCGTTACAAAGCTCGCACCCGATGTTCCGAGACTGTATCTTGATCCAGAGCGAATTACTGATCTCCTTAATAATCTTATTGATAATGCTATCAAGTACAGCAAGAACGATGGTGTAATTAATGTTGTGCTTGCAAAGGTTGAAGAGAGTGCGCGCATCATTGTGTCAGACGAGGGTATTGGTATTCCAGATCGAGATCAGGCACATGTCTTTTCTCGTTTCTTTAGGGCATCAAACGCGATGCAGCATTTTACGGAAGGATCAGGGTTGGGACTTTCCATTGCGCAGAGTGTTGCACTTCGCCATGGTGGAAAGATTTGGTTTGAGTCAAAGGAGGGTGTGGGGACGATATTTACCGTTCAACTACCTATTACGCAGCGCAATGCAGAACTTGGGCAATAATTATTGTACGTTACCATTTTGTTATTATATAGCTTGGGTTTTTTGACGGTGTGCATGAAATTTTCATGTTATAATAGCTAAAACATGTCAGCCATCATTCTTTTTTCTGAGCAGCAAAAGCTCATTGACGGACTTAAGACCGTGCTTTCTCCACAGGGTGTTTCTGTGGTGCCCGTTGCTGATCCGACACAATTTTTGCCAACAGTACTATCAACGAAGCCCGCATTGATCATCATTGATGTTGCTGTTGCGGGGAAAACTGGTCTTGCACATCTCGAGGAACTTCGCAAGGCAGATCAAGGGATTGCAAATACTCCCGTGATTATCGGTGAAGAGACTGGTGATCTTATGGTTATTTCTCGTGCACTGCAATTCCAAGTGGCCGATTATTTCGTTACGGGAAAGTTCGACGCTCAATCTACACTCTCCAAGATTTTCAAGCACTTACCTCAAAGTGAGGGAGTTATTCTGCCACCATCAGTACAAATTCGTGAGGACAACAAGCATTTCACGCTGCTCTTGATAGAAGATGATCGTTTCTTACGCGATCTCGCAATTCAAAAGTTTTCTGCAGATAAGAGTCTTACGGTTATCACTGCGATGGATGGAGAGCAGGGTGTTATGCTTGCTGAGAAGCATATTCCACACGTTATTCTTCTTGATATTTTACTTCCAGGAATCGATGGGTTCGAAGTCTTGAAGCGTATACGCGCAAAACCTCAATTTGGCCGTACGGTGATTGCTATGCTTTCGAACTTTGGACAGCGAGAAGATATAGACAAGGCCATGCAGCTTGGAGCAAATCAGTTCTTCATCAAAGCAAATTTCACACTTGATGAGATCGTTGAAGAGGTCAAGAAGATGCTTTCGAAGTACTAAGCATAATAATTTTTTCAAAAACGCAACTTGTTAGTTGCGTTTTTGATTGCACTTTTACTGTATGACGAACACCAAGGATGCTATACACTTTCTTGTGCTCTTGTGGTAATCTGAGGGGATGACGAAAGGGAAAGTTAAGGCGCAAGAGGATATTGTCATCCGTGGAGCTCGTACACATAATTTGAAGAATATTTCACTCACCATACCCCGAAACAACATGATTGTGTTTACGGGTCTTTCTGGTTCAGGAAAATCATCTTTGGCTTTTGATACGATCTTCGCCGAAGGACAGCGCCGTTATGTTGAGTCACTCTCCGCATATGCAAGACAGTTTTTACACACAATGCAGAAACCAGATGTGGATGAGATTACCGGACTTTCACCGGCTATTTCTATCGATCAAAAGTCTCACTCCTCGAATCCTCGTTCTACTGTGGCAACAATCACCGAGATTAACGATTATCTCCGTGTGCTTTTTGCGCGCATTGGAGTGCCGCATTGTTTGCTCTGTGGGAAGCCAATCAAGCGTTTGACGAATGAGGAAATCCTCGCTTTTGCATTTCAGCGTGCCGATGAGCTCATTGCAAACTCGGGAAAGCGTGAGGTTATGGGTGTTGAGCTCACGGATGCAAAGATCGGTATTTATGCTCCAGTAGTGCGAGGTCGCAAAGGGGAGTACTATCAGATGCTTTATGACTACCTTGGGAAGGGTTACGCAAAAGTGCGCGTTGACGGTGAGACGAAGAGTCTCCGTGAGCGCATCACACTCACGAAGACGAAAGTCCACGATATCGACCTCCTTGTCGATGAGTTTTATGCTTCAGAATTCAAGGATGATGAGCGTGGAGTGCGTGAGCGTCTTTCTGAGGCGGTAGAGAGGGCTCTTGAAGAAGCAGACGGGTTAGTAAAATTGATAGTTGGTGATGAGGAGGTGTTGCTCTCTGCTAAGTTTGCATGTCCAGATGATGGATTTTCATATCCAGAGATTGAGCCTCGTCTGTTCTCATTCAATTCACCTGCAGGTGCTTGTGCTACATGTAATGGTCTTGGGACAAAGTATTTGTTTGGCGAAGAGGTCTGTGAAACTTGTAATGGTGCTCGCTTGCGAGAGGAAGCACTCCATGTGCGTATCGGAGATAAGAATATTGTGGACATTACAGACTTCTCTGTTGATGACGCTTTCGAGTATTTCGCACTCCTCGAGCTTTCTCCATTTGAACAACAGGTTTCTGGCGTTGTTACAAAGGAAATCACTACGAGACTCACCTTTATGCGTGATGTTGGTATTGGCTACCTGACGCTCGGCCGCCGTGCAAACACGCTCTCTGGGGGTGAGGCACAGCGCATACGACTTGCATCACAGCTTGGTTCGCGTTTGGTGGGTGCACTGTACGTGCTTGATGAGCCAACGATTGGCCTCCATCAGCGCGATAATGACAAGCTCGTGAAGACACTTCGTGACCTTTGTGATATCGGAAATACCATCATCGTCGTTGAGCATGATGAAGATACGATCTTTGCCTCTGACTATATCGTCGATATTGGACCTGGTGCAGGTGTTCATGGTGGAAATGTGATGACATGTGGATATTTGGATGATGTCCTTACGGACCCAAAGCAGCAGTCATTGACACTCGACTACTTACGTAGGGATAAGGTCATCGAAGTACCTGAGAAGCGTCGCGATGTGGAGATGGGGAAGCTTGTGGTCCAAGGCGCATCAATCTTCACGATCAAGAACCTTACCGCAGAGGTGCCGCTCGGCCGTCTCGTGTGTATTACCGGTGTCTCGGGATCGGGAAAGTCGACGTTCTTGTATGAAGTCATTCACAAGAATCTCGAACACTCATTCGATAGGCATAAGAAGTCAAACAAACCAGTGAATGCATCGGTATTCTCGGGTACTGAATACATCAACCGCGTCGTTTTGATCGACCAAACTGCAATCGGACGTACACCACGCAGTAACCCTGCAACCTATACCGGCTCCTGGACGTTCATCCGTGATCTCTTCGCGGAGACCGAAGAAGCGAAAGTACGCGGATGGAAGTCTTCGCGATTCTCATTCAATGTGCGTGGAGGACGCTGTGAAGCTTGTGAGGGCAATGGACAGATCGCAGTGGAAATGCACTTCTTGCCTACGGTATACGTGCTCTGTGAGGTCTGTCAGGGTAAGCGCTTCATGAAGGAGACACTTGAGGTGAAATTCCGAAAGAAGACCATCTATGACATACTCGAAATGACTATAGAGGAGGCAACGATATTCTTCAATGATATTCCTGCTATTCATGACCGCTTACGCACACTCGAGGAGGTGGGCCTTGGGTATCTCAAACTGGGTCAGTCTGCGACGACGCTTTCGGGTGGAGAGGCACAGCGCGTGAAAATTGCCGCAGAGCTCTACCGTCCACATCAAGATCGCACACTCTACATGCTTGATGAGCCAACGGTTGGATTGCATTTTGATGACGTGCGCAAGCTCATCGAGATTCTTCAGGCACTGGTCAAGAAGGGGAATAGCGTCCTCTTGATTGAGCACAATCTTGATGTCATCAAGTCAGCAGATTGGCTTATCGATTTCGGTCCCGAAGGTGGGGTTGGTGGTGGGCGCATCGTTGCAAAAGGTACCCCTGAGGATGTTGCTGCGAATACTAATTCTGCAACGGGTCAGTATCTCGCAAAGGTACTTAATCGCGGACACAAAACAAAATCAAAGAAAAAGTAGTTGAATTTTTTTCGCGCAGCGAGCTTGCTGCTGAACAGTGGGTCATATTGAGCTAACTATTGTCTCGCAACAGCCATCGTCAAGGCGCTCCTGCGCCCAACTTACAGCGTAAGCTGGACTCTGTGAGCTGGGCTCAGCGAGCCGGAATCAGGAGAATAATATAAATGCCCCACATCCTGTGGGGCATTTTATTATTCGAGCGTGTAGCGAGAGCGAATCAGTGACTGGTGGAAATTGGTGAAGAAGTGTTCCTTCTTGCATAGTTCTGACAGTCGCGAGACCGGATCTCGGTATGCGGTAATAAGCACACGGAAGATTTGGTTGTGGCTGACAATTTCACCTTTCGGGTCTCTGTAGTTCCGCTTGTAGCGAGCCAGAGTGAATACGAAGTGATCAGTACAGCGGATCAGCAGGTCAAGCGGGGAAATGCTTGGGTCATCAAGGCCAAGGCCTTGATTGCTGAGGAGCTGAGTGAAGAGCGAAATCCACCGCTGTTCTTGTCCCCCCATAGGGAGCGTGCTTCGAGGGTCTGCTTCGTTAAGTTCAGGTTGGATAGGCATGGTGGCCTCCTTGTGTAAAGGTTGGGTATTGGTGGTCACCAATGAGTGTGCTTGGTATAGGTTGGCTTTTTGCTTTTGACACTATACCGAAGTACAGTATCATGGCGCCAATCTATTGCATCTGCTTGCAAACTACCACTCGGTCATGTTATCGTCAAGAGGTGAAATTGGCTGATTTTAAAGCCACAGAACTGTCCACGAACCCCGGTGTGTATCGATTTCTCGATGCCGAGGATAATGTACTTTATGTGGGTAAAGCGACAAACCTGCGCCAAAGAGTGCGTAGTTATTTTGATGATGATCTTATCAAGACACGCGGACGCTTTATTGTTGATATGGTTACCCGTGCGGCCCGAATAGTCTCAGAAGATGCCCCAACGGTACTTGATGCGCTCATTAAGGAGGCGGCATTGATAAAGGAAATTCAGCCACCATATAATACTCGAGAGAAGGATAATAGGAGTTTTACCTATATCGTCATTACAAATGAGGATTATCCACGAGTGCTCGCATTACGCGAACGTACGATGGCAATGGGTGATGAAGAAGAAGGTCAATACAAACAAGTTTATGGGCCATTCCCAAGTGGTGCAACAGTACGCACACTACTATCGCTCGTCAGGCGGATAATCCCATTTCGTGATAAGTGCACGCCACATCAAGGTAAGCCATGTTTCCATAAGCAGCTTGGCTTGTGTCCCGGTGTGTGCGATGGTTCTATCTCGAGCAAGGACTATGGAAAGCTCGTCGCAGAGCTCATGCTTTTCTTTGGAGGTAAGAGAGAAAAGCTTATCACTCAGCTTGAGCAGCAAATGAAAAAGGCTGCAAAAGCAATGGCTTTTGAAGAAGCGGCAGAATGTAAGCGGGTACTTTTCGCCCTCACTCACATTAACGACGTTGCGCTTATTACTGATGAGACAAGACTCGCTTCACAGCGCTCTGCTAAAATACGTGAGCGCGCCTTTCGTATCGAGGGGTACGATATTGCACATCTTTTCGGAACATATACTGTCGGTGTGATGACTGTAGTGCATGATGGTAGGCCAGAAAAATCACAGTATCGTAAGTTTAAGATCAGAGAAGAGGAAGGAGTCATAGATGATTTTAAGCGTCTAGAAGAAGTATTAAGGAGACGCTTCGCGCATAAGGAATGGCAGATACCCGATGTCATTGTTGTTGATGGTGGCCGTGCGCATCTCTTGCGTGCGCGTAGGGTGCTCGAGCGCTTACATGTCGATGTACCCGTCGTTGCATTGGTGAAGGATGATAGACATAAAGCGAAAGCAATCATTGGTAATCGCACGCTTGCAGAGTCATATCGACCGTCAATTGTGCTTGTAAATATGGAGGCACATCGCTTCGCAGTGAACTACCACAGAGAACTCCGAGAAAAGCTCCCTTAGGGAGCTTTTCTTATGAAAACTTCAGTAACCTCTGTGCATATGTTCATAGCGCCCCTCTATGGATGTGATAGTATGTAGGTATGTCTATGCACCGCAAACGTGTCGCCGTTGTGCGCGGAGGTCCTTCCGCAGAATATAGTGTTTCGCTGAAAACTGGTGAGTCTGTTTTGCGACACCTTGATAGGGAAAAATATCAGCCTCATGATGTCGTTTTGACACGTGATGGCGTGTGGTATATCAATGGAGTGCGTTCTACTTTTGCTGATATCGCGCAACACTCTGACGTTATTTTCAATGCAATGCATGGAGAGTTTGGTGAAGATGGAAAGGCACAGCAGCTTTTTCAGTCGTTCGGTATTCCGTATACAGGATCTGATGCGCTTGCATCTGCGATTGGAATGCACAAAGGGCTTGCAAAAGAGCGTTTCACTGCAGCGGGGCTCAAGGTCGCACGAGGTGAAGTGGTGCCCCGTGATGCAGAAATGCCTGGTGTTGCGTATCATCTTGGGACAGACATGGGCTTTCCGCTCATCGTTAAGCCTGTGACCGGTGGTTCTTCGGTAGCGACGCGTATTGTACGTAATGAAACCGATCTTGTGATCGCTATGGATGCAGCTGCAAAATACGGCGATGTGCTTGTTGAAGAATATATTGAAGGAAAAGAAGGAACATGTGCAGTTGTCGATACGGGAGATGGAGAACATTTTGTACTTTATCCAATCGAGATTAAGCCACATGCATCAAAGGAGCTCTTCGACTTTGACGCTAAGTATGATGGCAGCTCAGAAGAAATATGCCCAGGAAATTTCACTATTGGAATGATGACACAACTACGTGATGCTGCTTCGCTCGCTCATAGAGCAATAGGAGCACGGCATTATTCTCGCTCCGATTTCATCGTGACTCCGACGGAAGTATACATACTTGAGATTAACACCTTACCGGGACTTACTGAGGGGTCATTGCTTCCAAAGGCACTTGAAGCAAGTAATGTATCGATGTCTGAGTTCTTAGAGCATGTGATAGAGTTAGCCCTTCGAGGGAAATAAAAACACACTTCCAGTGTGTTTTTTGTATAAAATATGTATGGAGCAAAAGGGAGGGGGAGGGTGGAGGAACTAAAAAGTATGGTGCTATCCCCACTTGCAAAAATTTTTCAATCATGTATATTTATCTCCACACGGGCCCATAGCTCAGTTGGTAGAGCAGCGCATTTGCAATGCGAAGGTCGCAGGTTCAAATCCTGTTGGGTCCACAGAGGTAGAAAAAAGAGCGCAAGCTCTTTTTTCTTTTACCTCTGTGAGACCCAACAGGATTTGAAAGACGGAGCCGGGCACCGTCGCCCGGCGCTGATTTTATCCGGCCAAAGGCCGTGATAAATCCAGCCGCGCGCACGGTCGGCGAGTCGGGGTCGCGAGTACTTAGCAAATAAGGAGCGAAGCTCCGCATTTGCTTAGTAACTTGTGACCAAATCCTGTTGGGTCCTCCATTCTTTCTTTTGTATTTGAATTTGCATTTCCGGTGACAGAGGGGCAAATCCTGTTGGGTCTCTCTGGTTACGAGCGAAGCACCTTATTGTATTTGTGACTCGTGACCAAATCCTGTTGGGTCCTCTGCATTCTTGTATTTTGCATTTCTCCTAATATAAAAACAGACGCAAGCGTCTGTCTTTATTTCGTACAACACATTTTCGCAAATGTACCTCTATCCGACTTCTTACTAAGAAGATCAATATAAATTAAAGAGGGCGACCTCTTGGAATTATATTGACCCAGTTTTCTGAAAACCGAAAACTTAATAAGCGAGCTCCTCCTCGAGGACGCCGCAATAGCAGTGTTCTGGGTTAGTCCATTCTCGCCCGCAACGCATGCATGGGTGCTTACCTTCCTGCGCCTTTTCAAGCGCAAGCTCATGTGCGAGGGTTTCGATGGATGTGCAGAACGCACACTCACAATATGGTCGCTCGTTGGCCATAAATCAAGTATAACAACGTATATTCACTATTGTAAACGCTTGCATGTGCAAAACTTGTGTATAGTGTGTGCATAACTCTAAATTCTTTCAAATATATGTGTTAGAATATGGACATATGAAGGATAAAGCAACCGTGTAATTATGACAGATAATTTTTCATTCGAAGAGACTCCAACAAAGCTAACTGCGTACTCTGGACCAACTGGGCTAGTTGGTTTTCTTATAAAGAAAGTTGGCGTGCCTAATGAGAAGATAGCAAATCTCATACTTATCATCATTGCGCTCGTTATATTCACTATCTCTGGCTTTATTTTCGCAAGCGCACTCAGCGGAATATAGAAATACCCACTACAGATGTAGTGGGTATTTTGTTATCCGCTGAGATCATTCTCGACTCCAGTTTCTCGAACACGTTGTCTGTAGTTGCAATAAGTGCAGTGCGTGCTTTGAAGGGGAGGACCCGCATTGAGTACGCGCTCCATACCATCGTAGAGGGCTTGTTTTTTTATGCGCGCAGCCTCAGGCGGTAGGTCAACTGTAAGGCAGTGTATTGGGCGCAGAACATTATGCTTATGTGCAAGATAGAAGCAACGAGGACAATCGAGGAAAAGCGCGATTTCATCACGGGTGAAGCTGGCGTTGTCCGTTGCTTTTGGCATGGAGGAATTATAGCATACTTCTTTTCAGTAAGTTACAAATACTTGTGTATTGAATGTGGAAAATCTGCAGGTGTGGTCTATGGCACATGCTGTTGAGTGAAAAACAGTGTTTTGGGCTTGCTTTTCGCTTTCTTTCTTTTCGTGTATATTACATATATGAATAAAGGAAGATTTGAGCGTTATGAGCACAAGAATGTGGAGCAGAAGTGGCAGAAGAAATGGGGCGAGATGGCACTCAACCGCACCCAAGAGGATCCCGCAAAGCCAAAGTGCTATGTGCTGGACATGTTTCCCTATCCATCAGGAGATGGATTGCATGTAGGTCATCCGAAAGGGTATATCGCCACAGACGTATATACGCGCTTTAAACGAATGCGTGGTTTTAATATCCTTCATCCAATGGGATGGGATGCGTTTGGTCTTCCTGCTGAACAATTTGCGCTCAAGAACAAGGTTCACCCAAGTGTAGCTGTGGCAAAGAATTGTGCGCGATTTAAGGAGCAACTTGAAAAAATTGGTTTTAATTATGATTGGGAACGAGAGATCAACACTACCGATCCATCTTACTACAAGTGGACTCAGTGGATTTTCCTGAAACTCTTTGAGCGTGGACTTGCATATCAATCGAATGAACCAATCAATTGGTGTCCTTCATGTCTCACTGGCCTAGCGAATGAAGATCTTGATGGAGATAAGTGTGAACGCTGTGGAACGAAAGTTGAACAGAAGCCTATTCGTCAGTGGGTACTTCGAATTACTGACTATGCTGATCGCATGCTTAGTGACCTTGATACGCTTGAGTGGCCGACTTCAATCAAAGAGAGTCAGCGTAATTGGATAGGGAAGAGTGTGGGCGCAATGCTCCATTTTGAGCATGCCGCTGCTCCTGCTCATACCCCTCCTATCTCTGTATTTACAACAAGACCTGATACTCTTTTCGGAGTCACCTATATTGCTATCAGTGCAAAGCTTGCGCTGAAGTACTTTGCGGAAGAGGTGTTTGAGGCTAATGCTGAACTGAAGCAATTCGCGAATCAAATCATTGCCGATGAATCGAGAGCCGTTTATGGGGAAGTTGCTGAGAAGAAGGGTGTGTTCACTGGGTACTATGTGATTCATCCGATAACTGGAGCAAAGATTCCACTTTGGATTGCGAATTACGTGCTTGGTAATTATGGAACAGGTGCAGTTATGGGCGTTCCTGCCCACGACGAACGTGATTTCGATTTTGCAAAGCAATATGATATTCCCATGAAGATGGTGGTGTGCCCTGTCTACCCATCACCAACTTGTCCTGTACTCGATCATGCATTTGAGGATGATGGTCACTTGGTGAACTCTGGTGATTTTGATGGTATGCCAAATCGTGATGCAATTCCTGGTATTATTGCAGCAGCAAAGGGTGAGCCGAAAACACAGTATCGCCTCAAGGATTGGGTGTTTGCGCGTCAGCGTTACTGGGGAGAGCCTATACCGCTTGTTTTCCAGAAAGGAACGGATGTTGCATATCCTGTCGACATGACAGATCTCCCCGTAGTACTTCCCGAGGTTGAGTTTTATGAGCCGACGGGTACTGGTGAATCTCCACTTGCAAATATTTCAGAATGGGTAAACGTGGAGGGTTATGTCACTGAAAAGGGTACATTCAAGCTTGTAACAAAAGAGCATCCTGCACCAGAAGGTGTCACCGTGCAGGAGTTTAGACGTGAGACCAATACGATGCCACAGTGGGCTGGCTCTTCGTGGTATTACCTTCGATATATTGACCCAAAAAATAATGATGCGCTCATTGATCCTAAGCGTGAGCACTATTGGTCGCCAGTGGATGTCTATGTGGGAGGTGCGGAGCACGCGACACGACACCTTATTTATGCTCGATTTTGGCATAAGGTCTTGTTTGACGCTGGTGTAGTATCGAAGCCTGAGCCTTTTGCTCGCTTGCAGAATGTCGGGCTCATCATGGCATCAGATGGACGGAAGATGTCGAAGCGTTACGGAAATGTCATAAACCCAGATGATGTCATTGAGACGTTTGGTGCCGATTCTTTGAGATTATACGAGATGTTCATGGGTCCGTTCGATCAGCCAATCGCTTGGTCAACTGATAATATGGTGGGTGCTCGAAGATTTATTGAACGTGTCTGGAAGCTCGCGGATCGTGTCGGCGATATTGAGGAGGATGGAGCAACGGAAGTGCTCATGAATCAAACCATTGCAAAAGTTGGTGCGGACATTGAGGCTTTCAAATTCAATACAGCAATTTCTCAATTAATGATTTGCATCAATGGGCTTGAGAAGCTGCCCGCTATTCCTCTGCGATCTTATCGTGCTCTATTGTTGCTTCTGTCTCCATTTGCTCCGCATATAACAGAAGAGATCTGGTCTCTTTTTGGGGAGTCGGAGTCTATTCACCTTCAGCAGTGGCCAATATTCGATGCTGCAAAGACTGAAACGAATACAGTTCCAATTGCGGTGCAGATTGCAGGTAAACTCCGTGATACGTTCCATGTGGAAAGAGATTCTTCTAAGGAGACAATTGAGAAGCTTGCACTTGAACGCGATGCGGTTAAGAAGTGGGTAGGCAGTCAGCAGGTAAAGAAGATCATCGTCGTTCCGAATAAGATCATCAATATTGTTGTTGGCTAAACACATATGAATCCTCGGAGCCCTTTTCATGGGTAATCAAAAAACGCTTCCATGGGGAGGCGTTTTTGTCTAACACACAATATTTCAATGAAGTGTTTGGTACATTTTGAGCCATATTTTATAGGATAATTTGGCAAAATCAGCCTCTTCTGGGTAGAGAAGACGTATTAAAGCCATTCTACTTGACAACTTGGCCATATATGATAGAAATAGGCATAACACGTATTGGAGGGAATATGTCAATACTGTTTTATTTGTGTTAGTTTTTCTTTATGTCTACCACAGTTAACATTACATTTAAGCCGAAAGCAGTCGTACGACAGCTTCTTTCTGTGCCTAATGATCGCAATCAGGATGTCCTGATTCGTCGTTATGGACTCGGAGCAGATCCTACACGTATGACACTCGAGGCCATAGGTGACCTTTATGGCATCACACGCGAGCGTGTGCGTCAGATTGAGAACACCGCACTTGCTGCAATCCGTAAGTCTCCTACCTACAGGGAGCTCCTTCCTGCATTTAATGAGCTTCGTGATGCGATGGTCGCCCTTGGCGGCATCGTCCATGAGCGCGATTTTCTCAACGCAATCTCTACAGACCACGTTACGCAGCAGCACATTCATTTTCTTCTTGTCGTCGGCGATCTCTTCATCAAGCACAAGGAGTCAGATGACTTTGAGCACAGCTGGACGGTAGACAAAGATCTTGCTGAGCGTGTTCATGATTCCCTCCAAAAACTCTATGCTTCCCTCGGAAACGATGACCTCGTTGAGGAGTCGAAGTTGATCGATCGCTTTTTGTCACATCTTCGTGACGTTAATGCAGAATATGCACGCGAAGAGATCTATCGCCGCTGGCTAAATCTTTCACGCCGACTCTCAAAGAACCCTCTTGGTGAGTGGGGTCGCTCACAGTCTCCAAACGTATCTGCACGTGGTATTCGTGATTACGCATTCCTCGTATTACGTAAGCATGGTTCACCAATGCACTTCCGTGAGGTTGCAAATGCCATCGAACAGAGTTTCCGCCGTGAAGCACATATTGCAACGACACACAATGAGCTCATCAAGGATAAGCGTTTCGTGCTCGTTGGTCGCGGTCTCTATGCACTCTCTGAATGGGGTTACTCAACAGGTATTGTTCGTGACGTCATTCGCGACTTGCTCCAGAAACATGGTGCACTCCAGCGAGATGAAATCGTCGAGCGCGTCATGCGTGAGCGTTACGTTAAGGAAAACACCGTTGTAGTCAATCTTCAAAATGTACGCTTCTTCCGCAAGAATAAGGAAGGTAAGTACGAATGCGTTGCGTAAGCAATCAAACGAAAAAGACCCATCTCGTGGGTCTTTTTCTTAGCGCTTATTATCGATGATGCTTTTTTGATAATCCTCTCGCTCTTTGCATGCACTACAGAGGCCAAAGTATTCCACGGTATGATAGGTGATGCTGTCGTAGTGGGGGACTTGTGCCCTAAGCTCTGGCTCAAATCCTTCGTAGAAACAACCTTCTATGTCATCGTGACGCTTGCATCCGGTGCAGGTAATGTAATGATGATGTCTTTTGTCATCATGTAGTTCATAATACGCTGCATCCTCACCGAAGTCATCGCGATGTACAATGCCTTTCTTTACGAAAGTTTCAATAGTGCGGTAGATGGTGACCATATTCATGTCTTCGTCAGTCATTTGTACGCGCTCGAATATGTCCTTCACACGAAGTGGTTTCTTTGCATCCGTAAGTACGCGAAGTACTTTTCCTCGGGCGCCAGTTGCCTTGAGGCCCGTCTCACGAATGACTTGAGACATTGATTTGGTTTCGCCTGGCTGATGTTTTGTTGTTTGCATACATAAATTGTATAGTAAGTTGCAATAACAACAATATCACAATTGTGGACAATCTGTGGATAGTGACTATATGAACATATAGTGTCATCCTGTATAGAGAAAAACCGCAATCTATGGCTAGTACATGCGGTTTTGTGAAATATTACGAGCCCGTCTCCGGTTCTGCCATACGGATATTGTCCTGCTCAGTGAGTATTGCATTACGAATATCAGGATTGATGTATTGATTGACTGAAGAGAACGGGAGTACAAATTCAACAGAGGTGCGCGTTCTTGTGGTCGGATCTTCCTCCGTATCGACACTAATCAATAAACCATTTTTGTTAAGTGCGTGCTGATCATCACGCAACAATGATTGGTTGATTTGAGTAGGGGAAAGTGCTTTTGCACTTTCAAGTTTTGATATCTGAGTAGCAATGCGAGTCATTGTATCTGTACCAATGAATAAGTCTTTAGACTCTATAACTTTTGCATGCATCAGGTCAAAAGTAATATAGCGCACGAATTTTTGTGGATGTGGAATTTGCGCAAGCATCGTGCTCTCGGTGAACGCGATGGTTATGATGCGCGGTGTTGTAAGTAAGACCTTTGCATTCATTGTGAATGTATTGATCATGGAAGCGCTTGTAGATGCAGTGACCGTACCACGCTTAAGCTCAGAGGAGAAACGACCCACTGCGTCTTCAACAAAACGTGCGATATATGCATTCGCTCGATCCGCAGCGGTATGATCGCTGAGAATCTTTACCTTTGGAGTATCATAATCGAGCACCGTTGGACCAGAAGGGTCATCTCGGTGCATACGTTCAATCGTAATAAGTGGAACTTCTTTTCCGAGCGCTGAAGAGAGTGGGGTAACTACTCTGTTCGCTTCTTCGTCTTGCTTGCGCTGCTGCCAAAAATCATACCCTGCATAGGTAAGTCCTGAGAGTAGGAGAATGGCAATGAGCGCGCGTGGGTTCATATTTAGTGTGATGAAGCAGTTACTTCGCTTTCTTGCATTCTTGCCTTAGCCCGCCGAGCAGTGCATTTTGTGCATCGGCAACCAAAAGGCTTGATGTGCACATTGAAGTACTCCTTACCATAATCGTAAGTGATTTCCTCGCCAAGAGCAATAGGCTTTGTTGAAGTGATCCATACGTGACCTTTCTTGATATCGCTTTCTGCGTTCGGTGCACAGGAGTGATTCGCATAGCGTGCAGTATTGTAGCGAGGGCTTCCGTCGATGTCTACCTTGCTGCTCACGTTGAATATATATTTATTGGCGTCTTCATCTGAGGATGAGCGAACGATTCCAATATATTCAATAATTTTTACTCCCTTGGGGATTGCTTCGGCTGCGAAGAGTCCGAGGCCGGCGGCAGAGCGTTTTACTTTCAACTTATATGCAGCGTGCGGGTCGGTGCGTGTTTCTATAATCATACAGTGCTTCTTATCGTACTGAATTCCCAGGAACTTGAAAGGGGATAGTGCTATTGACAATGCTATATAGTGTGTTATTATTACAAACGAACTGCTCATCGAAAGGAGGTTCACATGCTAGGGGAAAGCAAGATCGCAATGCTCGTCATGATGCTCTGTTCGCTGCTCTCTGCAGGCGGACCGCGAAGAAGTAATCAAGTCTACATTCCAGGAAAGCAGACTGATTTCTATCTCTATGAGAAGGGAGAGGCCTCCTGGTATGGACCTGGCTTCCATGGCAAGACAACTGCGGGCGGAAAGACGTTTAATACATATCACTTCATGGTGGCACACAAGACGCTTCCTATAGGTGAAGTCATTTGTGTTCGTAACCCCGCAAACAACAGAGTAATCGTTTGCGAAGTTGCTGATCGTGGCCCATTCGTTCGAGGTCGCATAATTGATCTTTCTTATACCGCCATGAACCGGCTCGGTCTCGTTAGTAGCGGACATGGTATGATCGAAATCTATCGAACCGCAGACGCGCGAGTTCGTCAGTGAGGGTGCAACATGTGCCCTCACTTTTTTAGTCTCAAAAAACGCCGAACCACTTGATTCTTTGACATATACTTCTTATCATGTTACTATAGACTTATCTCATCAGTACTCCACGCAACGCGTTCTGCATTCAGCAGTTTGGGGGTTTATGGGACGCGTAATGTACTCCGCAATCTTCATTCGTGAAGTTGCACACTCTTGTAGGCATGGCCTACTGTTTCAATCATTTCTCCTAGTGCTTCATGCCTAGTTATCTTGAGAGATACTCGAAATAAACCTCAGCACTTACTTGTTGTGCTTTGTTGTGTTTTATTTTTGCATTGCGCCTTAAATCAAATTTGAAAATGGAAAATAATCAGAATCAGGGAGCGCCTCGTCGCGACCATTCTACGGCGCGTAATGCGCGCTATGGTGCAGTACGATTCAATCCTCGCAATGAGCGCGGACCTCGCCCAGCACCCACTGCTCCTGCAGCAGCTCCAGTAGCACATGCTGCGCCAGTTGCTCGTCCCGCAGTAAATCCTAATGCTCCACGCCGTCGTCCGATGGTACTTGGTGGTATTGGTGGTGGTGGTCGCTATGAGCCAAGTGAACGCGAAATGCGCCGCGCTCGTAAGGGACCAGAGGCGCTTGCCGCAGACGATGTCTATAAGGAGGTCGTTGAGGGCAAGAAGCCTGCACGCCCAAATACAAAGAAGTCCGGTCAGCCCGTCATCGACGCAGACCGTTTCATCAATCGCGCAGTCACTGTAGAGCAAGACGCTCCGTATATGTCGAAGCATCAGTTCGTGGATTTCAAGATCCATGATCAAATCAAGGCAAATATCACCGCGAAGGGCTATGTTATCCCAACTGCAATTCAAGACCAAACAATTCCTCAAGCACTTGAGGGTCGTGACGTCATTGGTATAGCAAATACAGGAGAAGGAAAGACCGCTGCATTCATTATCCCGATGCTTGATAAGCTCATCCGTCATCCACAGGGTTCACTCCTCGTGGTGACACCAACGCGTGAGCTTGCAGTGCAGATTGAGGAAGAGTACATGGATTTCAGTAAGGGCATGCACATGCCGTCTGCACTCCTTGTGGGTGGTCAGGCAATGGGTCATCAGACTGAGCGTTTGCGTAAGGGCGCACGTGTGATTATCGGTACGCCAGGTCGTATCAAGGATCATATTGAGCGTGGTAATCTCGTTATGTCTCGTGTGCACAACTTCGTCCTCGATGAGGCTGATCGTATGCTCGACATGGGTTTCATCAATGACATCCGATTCCTCATCGCCAAGATGCCTGAGGTGCGTCAGACGCTTTTCTTCTCTGCAACATTCGCAAAGGAGATTGAGGCGCTTTCGTCTTCATTCTTGCGTGATCCTATCCGCGTTTCCGTAAAGAAGCGTGAGACCGGCAAGAACATCAACCAAGATGTTATCTATGTCGCCGATCGCCAGGAGAAGTTCCAGAAGCTTACCGAGATCCTTGCACGCCCCGAGGCGGAGAAGGTACTCGTCTTCGGACGCACCAAGCACGGTGTCGATAAGCTCGGACGCATTCTCTTCCGTTCAGGTTTCGCGGCGGTCGCCATTCATGGTGACAAGTCGCAGCGTGAGCGATTGCGCGCGCTCCGTGACTTCAAGGAGAACAAGGCGAAGATCCTTGTCGCTACTGATGTCGCAGCACGTGGGCTTGATATCCCTGATGTCTCACATGTGGTGAATTACGATGCCCCAGAAAACTTCGATGACTATGTACACCGTATCGGTCGTACGGGTCGCGCAGGCAAGAAGGGTACCGCATTCACTTTTGTGGAAAAGGCATAAACTAAAGTATTTCTCGTTCGTTCCAGCAATTCAACTATACATATATGTCAATTCGTTTAGATAAACTCGTTGTCGATAGAGGTTTTGCTCCCTCGCGAACGCGTGCACAGGCCATGATTGAAGCAGGGAAGATCTCCGTAAATGGGCAGGTCATTCTCAATACTTCGCGTGGTTTCGCGTACGATGCCGAAATTGTTGCACTCGAACCCGATATCCCTTGGGTTTCCCGTGCAGCATTAAAGCTCGTGCGTGCACTTGATGCATTCGCAGTCGATCCCAAGGATCGTATTGCGCTCGATATCGGCGCGTCGACAGGCGGCTTCACGGAAGTGTTGCTCAGTCGCGGCGCAAAGCATGTATATGCTGTCGATGTCGGTACGTCACAGATGCACGACAAACTCCTCTATGATGATCGCATTACGGTCAGAGAAGGTGTACATATTCGAGATGTTAAGTCAGAAGACTTCGCCGAAGCACCATCACTCATTGTCATTGATGTCTCATTCATCTCACTCAGTATTGTGCTTCCAATAGCTGCTCAATTGCTTGCCCCGAAGGGCGACATTGTTGCGCTCATTAAGCCTCAGTTCGAAGTAGGAAAGGAAAATATCGGAAAGGGTGTCGTCCGCGACCCAGAGTTACACAAAGCCGTACGTGAGCGCATCGCGCTCCTCGGCAAAGAACTCGGATTCAAAGTACATGGCCCTGTCGATTCACCTATCGAAGGCGGAGACGGAAACATTGAGTTTCTTATCCATCTCGCAAGGTAATAAAAACACCGAACATCGTTCGGTGTTTTTATTCTGTTGGATGAGCGCTTGGTGGTCCAACGATTGCCTCTTCCTTTGCAAGGCAAGCATTATAGATAGATACTTCATCGTTGTATGCAGTAATGATGCCTTTGAGATTCACGAGAAGGTCATTATGCTGTCCTGCGGTCGTATTGTATTGTTCAATTGCGGCATTTGTTTCTGCACGAGAGGCCGTCCCCGCATCAATTGTTGCTTTAAGGGCATTAAGTTGTGCGGTCAGTTCATCAAGTTTTGCTTCAGAATTTTTGATGAGAGTTTCTTTTTTTGGATCAGGTAGAGCACAGTCTGGAGGTGGCCTACCGAATTCTTGTACCGCATACCAAACTTGTCTTCCCTCATAGGCTCCCATGATTGCAGCGACACCAATCTCTGTGTACGCTTTTTTGAGAATATTTGCACGATGTCCGGGAGAGTTCATCCATCCATCCATCACATCACTACTACTCTTGAAGTCACCAAGCGCGAGATTCTCTCCGACTAACGAATATGCATAACCATGAATGGCTGCAAGGTCGCTGACGTTTACGCCATCTGGGGATTTGTGTGCAAAGTATTGCTTTGCAATCATGTCCTTAGCCTTAGCAAGCGCCTCTTCTGCAAGTTTTGGATTCCATGTGAGCGCTTGTGCACCATCTTTTGCACGCTCTTGGTTTGTGATCACGATAATTTCTAGGGCATCTAGCTTTGATGGCGTAAGGGCACTTGGTTTCGGTGCAATCTTGACGATGGGTTGAGAAATCGCAGCCTTAGGAGCTTGGTTAGTTGTAATAGGGGTCTTTGGGGTTAGGGGGGCCGCGAGGGAACCATTGGTCGGGTCAGAAGTTTTGTTTGAATCTATTGTGCTGGTTGCAACGAAGGACGTCGTTGGTACTTGGACAACGATTCCAGGAGAAAATACCCCCACAACTGAGGTGAAAATAAAGAGTATGATTTTCGTAACCCAAGAGGAGAAATTCATAGAATTAAGTATAACATGCTATAATGCTAGCCATATGGCAAAGAATACAAAAGCAGCAGTACCGGCAGTTGCAGTAACAAAAGAGGCAGCACCGCTTACCATCATTAATAAGCCTGAAGCGAAAGTAGCACGTGATCCTCATACTCATGAAGATATTCTTGTCGGCGCAAAGCATCATAATCGCACTTCACGTATCGCATCGGAGTTTGAGAGAGGATTGCAATTCATCCGTCGTTATGAGAAGTCAGTGACGATTTATGGCTCAGCACGTTTCAAGCCAAACAATGTGCACTATAAGGATGCGCGCGCACTCGCCGCACGCTTTGCAAAGGAGGGTTATGCAGTCGTGACGGGAGGAGGTCCGGGTATTATGGAGGCAGGTAATCGCGGCGCACGTGAGGCGGGTGGTGCTTCGATTGGACTCAACATTGAACTTCCATTCGAACAGATCATCAATCCGTACGTCACTGATTCGATGTCGTTCTACTACTTCTTCTCACGAAAGACGACGATGTCATTTGCATCTGAGGCTTATATCTACTATCCGGGAGGATTTGGTACACTCGATGAGCTCTTCGAGATTCTGACACTCATTCAGACAGGTAAGATTCGTAAGATTCCGATCTTCCTTGTTGGTTCTGACTTTTGGGCACCACTTGAGGAATTTATCGAGAATGTCATTATGCGCGATCACGGTGCCATCGACAAGAAGGACTTGCAGCTTTATACCGTCACCGATGATCACGATCTTATCATCAAGTCGGTATTGTCTGCTCCAGTTTATCGATAGAAATTATAAAAACCGCATGACTGCGGTTTTTATAATGTATCGCGTAATCTTGCGGTGAAGAAGATGGTGAAGAGGATCGCAATACCAGAGAGCATCAAGAGCTGAGAAATATCTACAATACGCAAAGACAGTAGTGTCGCACCGATTGTGGGGACAATGAGCCAAGCAAGCGGGCGGGCGCGTCTATAGAATGCGATGAGCGAGGGATGCGCGTATTCAATGCGCTTAAAGAAGAAGGCGTCTGACATTGATTCCGTTGCAGTTGCACCGATGCGTGAAATGATGAGTACAAGTGCCCAGAGCCAGAAGGTCTGCTGGTGTTCCGCGAGCATTGGGATAGCAATCAGCGATACACCCATCAGCGAAATGCCAGTGATAATCATTTCCTTCTCTCCCATGAATTTGTCAGCGAGCCAGCCAAATGGAGTAGGAAGGATGACGAACATCGCGAGTGCAATTGTAATGATGTACCCAAATTTATCATAAGTGAAGCCAATATGTTCCACAAAATAGAGTGGAATATAAATGGTCATCATGACATAAAATGTTTGCAGTGCGAATTGTGCAGAAAAAACAGGAATCAAGTCTGGTGCTGCAGTATGAAGCTCCTTACTTGGTAGCAGTGGAACATCTTCATAGCCCGGATCACTGAAGTCCCTGAATGATGCCCAGATAATGAATGGAATCGGGAGTGCTGCGAGTGCAGCTGCTATATAAACATAGCTCATTTGATATCCCTCCGCGATCACTCCACTGAGTGCGGGGGAGAGCATAAAGCCCAACGAACACATTGCAAAGAAGATTCCATGGAGAAAGCCCATTTTTGCCTCACTCACATATCGTGATACATAGATATCTAGTGCAGCAAAGAGAATTGTTGTATCAAGGGTTATGAGGAGATAGGTAAGCACTGTCAGCGGGAGTGGAATAGGCAGTGCAATGAGTAGTAGTCCAAGTGGGAGTGTTATTGAGGCGAAGAGCGATACCTTCGTGTTTCCATATTTGCGAAGTAATCTTGGTGCGACGAGGAAAAACGCGAGCGCAATCGCAGCAGTTGCAGCAAAGATATATCCAACGAAGCGGTCAGGCTCTGGGGTGATTGGCATGAGCGCGCGTGCAAGATAGGATGAATCAATGAACGTTGTGAAGCCCACTTGAAGAGAGACGAGGAGGCCAATAACGGAGAGTACAATCAGAGATTTTTTTCCTGTCGGTGTGTTTTCCATTGGTGAATTATAGCATGAACATGCCTTAGAATATGGGGATATAGAGGCCATCTCATATGTTATACTAGAAGGGACATTTATGTTTGATTATTATATCCAGTCCTATAATGATTTTGTTGCATCGCCGTATTACGAGCCGACGTTGGTGTTCTTGGGCTATGCGTATAACGTAGTTACTGCTTTTGCATTCATTTGGGCGCCACTTTGGATGTGGGACGTGCTGGAGCCCATGCTCCAAAAGCTTAAGCGTGCAGAATTTCTCAAGAAGCTGGAATTTACGACATTGGAAATTCGCGTACCTCGAAACATAGATAAATCTCCGCTTGCTATGGAACTCGTTTTGCAGGCTTTGCATCAGCCATTCAAGCCAACTAACAGACTGGAGAAAATCACAAAAGGGAAGGTGAATTCTTGGTTTTCCTTAGAGATGGTCTCTACAGAAGGTGCGGTACATTTCTATGTCTACACTCCAAAGGAGTATGTGAAACTGATAACGACACATCTCTATTCTCAGTATCCTGATGTTGAGGTGCATGAAACTCCCGATTACGTAACGAAAGTTCCATTTGGTCGCGATAAGGAAGAATGGGATCTGCACGGTACCGAATTCATTCTTTCAAAGGCAGATCCATACCCTATAAAGACTTACGTTGACTATGGTCTTGATAAGCTTGATCTCAAAGAGGAGTTCAAGATTGATCCAATGACCGTTGTTCTTGAGTATCTTGGTTCTATTGGACGTGGTCAGCATGCGTGGATTCAGATTATGATTCAAGCGCACGAGGAGCGTTATGAAGTAAAAGGTCAGTCTCGCGATTGGGATAAGCTCATCATTTATCAGGATTATGAGGGCTTCAAAAAAAGTAAGCCTAAAGGAAGAGACTGGGGTAAATTCTTTGAAGGAAAGTGGTGGGAAGTTGGCAGTGAGGATTGGATGAAATTCGTTACGAATAATTGGTGGACTCCTGCAACTCAGGATTGGAAAAAAGAAGCAGACAGCCTTATTAAGGCGCTCAAGGAAAAAGCGGGAGATAAGATGTCTGCCGTGCAGCGAAAGGAGATAGAGGCTATGGAGCGCTCTGTTACAAAGAATGGATTTGATGTTGGTATACGTGCGCTTTATATTGCGCGCAAGGATAAATATGATCCATCAAATATTGCAGGTCTCATGGGCGTGCTTAAGCAATTTTCATCCGTAGAACTAAACGGTTTCAAGGATAATAATGTTACGAAGATCGACAAAAAGCAGAAAATCTATAACGATGCAGATCTTGTAAAAGCAAAAAAGAAAATGTTTGATAAGTATTTGCGCAGAGGATTCTTCTATGAAAAGGGAAAGCCTTTTGTTCTCAATACAGAAGAGCTTGCGACAATATTTCACTTCCCAGGAAGAGTGTCAGCAACACCAACATTCAGTCGCATCGAATCACGCAAGGCCGAGCCGCCAAGCAACCTTCCAATCTAGCTTCAAAGCTAGATTGTATTGCTCATTCAAGACCAATTATGGATAATATTGTTGACCTTTCCACAAATCTGCAGAATGGCGTGCCGTCAGTGCCGCCCCCAAAGCATGCTTCGCATACAGTGTTTTATGTTATTACCTCAATACTTCTTTTGTTAACATCGGCAGGACTCGGTGTGTTTTATGCATTTATGTTCACTCCACCGGTAGATTTCGTTCCTCGTACTATTGTGCGTATTCCCGATGGAGCAAGTGTCCAAGAAATTGCTACGGTGCTTACAAATGCACATATTATCAAGTCGCCAGAAGCTTTTGCTGTACTCGTGCGTATTAAGGGTGATGATACACGCATGCATCAAGGTGAGTATTATTTCGAATCGCCGACAGCACTTCCATATGTCATTGATCGTATTGCAGCTGCTGATTTTGGTATTGAAAATGTAAAAGTGCTCATCCCTGAAGGGTATACCAGGCAAGAGATGGCAAAGGTATTTGCGGCTGAATTCCCAGATTTTTCTGCTGACGCATTTATGAATGAGACCAAGGATATGGAGGGATATCTATTTCCTGACACTTACCGTTTCTTCCGTACCGCGACGAGCGGCCAGGTGGTAAGTGATATGAGAAAGACTTTTCAGCTCAAGACTGCGGACTTACAAAAGGAGGCACAGCTACAGGAAAAGAGATGGTCTGATATTGTAATTACTGCTTCTTTAGTAGAGCTAGAAGGGAAGACTGCTGAGGATCGTGCGAAGATCGCGGACATCATCTATCGAAGAATTGCGGCGAATATGCCCCTGCAGCTCGATGCCCCATTTCTATACATCATGAATAAAGCCTCGCTCCAGCTCACTCAGGAAGATCTTTATACGCAGTCTCCCTATAATACGTACCGCAATAAAGGTCTTCCGCCGACCCCGATTGCTTCGCCAGGACTTATGAGTATCAGTGCTGCACTGCATCCCATTGCGAATGAATATCTCTATTATCTTTCGGATAAGGCAGGCATAATTCACTACGCTAAGGATTTTAATGAGCACCGAAAAAATAAGCAGCTCTATTTGAAGTAGTGATAATACACCCATATGCTTGGGTGTTTTTGTTTTTCTGTGCACATCGGGCTGATATTCTTATGCTATAATTGAAGCATATATGTCCTTCTTTAGAGGTCTTTTCTCTGGTAATAGTGTTGCGCGGCACATACTTGTCGTCGATGTAGGCTCTGGTTCTATCGGAGTAGCTTTGGTGCGTTTGGAAAAGAGTGCAACTCCAATGATTTTGGGTACCGCACGTCAAGTCATACCATTTCAAGAGAAACTTAATGTACAGCGTTTTGTTACGCTCATGCAGGAGTCGCTCAATGCTGCGACCGATGCAGTCATGGAGCATAATAAGGATATTATCCCTCATACGGTTATGTTTGGACTTGCTTCTCCTTGGAATACATCCCAGACAAGGCTCGTTCATCTCGACCAGCCCGATGACTTTCTGGTTACCGAAAAAGGATTAAGACAGATCATTGAGAAAGAGGGAGGCATGTTCACTTCTGCGCCTTTTGACCCTAATGGACCAAAGGAGCTCATGAAGAACGTACTCATTGAGTCACGCGCAATGCAGATCAAACTTAATGGATACGAAGTTGATTCACCAATTGGACGACGGGCTCGAGAGCTTGATATCGCACTCTATTTGTCGGTGATGCCCGAGCGTATTAAGGATTCGTTCTCAGATACAATTGGTAGGCGTTGGCCGCATGCCGACCTACGTTTCCACTCATTCATGTATGCTGCTTTCAACGCAGTTCGCGATACATTTGCAGAGAGCGCCTCGTTTGTGGTGGTTGATGTTGCTGGTGAGGTAACCGATGTTGCCCTTGTGCGAGATAACGTTCTCCTTGAGTCGCTCTCTTTCCCGCTTGGCTATCATGCAATTACTCGAATGACGATGCGAGAGCTCGGACTTCAAAGCGCTGCGGCGGACACTGAAGTTGCACTCTATCTTGAGGGTAAGTCGAGTGTAGAACGAGCGAAGCAAATGGAGCAGATCTTTGCAAAAGTTGTGCGCGAATGGAAGCTTTTATTTATCGGCGCACTTACACAACTTGGAGAGCAATATCCGATTCCTCATGTTATTTACCACTTTGTGGATGAAGAATACGTTACTTATTACGGGGACGCTATGCGTGAATCAGGGAGTAGGGTATTTGGTGAAGAACAGGGTGACTTTACCGTTCATTCTCTTGATGAAGAGTTCCTTCTTCGCTTTATGAAGCTTGCTGAGGGTCAGCGTGCAGATATCTTCTTGTGTGTTATTATTATGATATTAGACAAGCTTCTTGAGGCTGATTTGAAGCATTAATTCTAAGCTATGATCAATCGTACTGATTCACTCGAAGGTGGTAATGAGACTCCGGCGCCAAAGCGTCGCATTATTCGACATATTGTAAGGCGAGTTCCAAAGCAGCAACCTGTTGCTGATGTTTTGCCGATGACTGCAGCTGATGCAGTTGCTGCACAGGTGCTTTCAAAGAATGCGCAGGCTGAGCAGAAAGAGCCAGAGGTAGTCTTGCCCTTGAGCCCCGTGCGTACACCAATGACGGGCCGCGTACTTGAGCCGAGTGAGGAGGCGCATGCATTACTATCTGCCGATGAAGATGAGAAGCCATTCCCGGTAATTGAGTATCCTGCAATGCCAACAATTGAGCCGAAGAATATGGTGCTCGAGCAGTTTGCTGCGCGCAAAGAGAAGAGTCGCGATGAGTTGAAAGCAGCGACACCTACTGTTCCCGCTGCAACGGGCCGCAGTCCTATTGAAAGCATTTGGCCATATATTGCCGCTGCAAAACAGCATACAAGTGAGTCTCGCGATGAGCGTGAGGTTGAAATGCCAAGCGCAAATGATCGTCAGCGTTCTGAGAGTGTCTCAGAGTTTGAACCGGAGCATAACTATTTTGCTTGGATACCTTGGGTACTTGGACCTATTATCGTTATTGCGCTCATTATTGCGGGAGTGTCATACTTTTCGGGTGCAACAGTTGTGATCACGCCGAAGACTGCGCAAGCGGATCTCCTTGCAGATCTTTCTACGGTAAAGAATGGTGATCCAGTAAAGGAATATCCACTTTCTGTGCTCGCAATCGAAGATAAGGTATTTGTTGATGTTCCTGCTACAGAGTCAAAGACATCAGTGGCAACAGCATCAGGCAAGGTGACTTTGTTCAACAAGCAGACTGTTGCCCAGAAGCTCATTAAGACTACTCGTTTTGAAGCCACAGATGGAAAGATTTACCGCATTCATGAGAATGTAACTATTCCTGCAGCAAAGGCAGGGAAGCCAGGTACTCTTGATGTTGTTGTTTATGCAGAATCATCTGGCCCAGACTATAATCGAAAGGGTCCAGCTGAATTTACGCTTCCTGGATTCAAGGGTAAGCCACAGTTCACTCAGGTAGGAGCAAATCTTACTGGCGAAATTTCTGGTGGTTCAGCAGGTGTAAAGAAGTCTGTTCCAAATGATGTGCTTGATGAGGTTGCTCAGAAGCTTAGAATTGAGCTTGAGAATAAACTCCGCGCTCGTGCGACACAGGAAATACTTCCAACACAGATTGGATATGAAGCCTTGTATCAGTTTACCTATAAGGAACCTGTACTCGAGGCGTCAGATGCGCCTGAGAAGGCACGAGCAGTGCTCGCAGGTACACTTTCCGCACCAGTATTTGATCGCGCAATGCTTACTAAGGCACTAGCGAAACTGGCGCTTAAGGATTATGTAGATGAGGACATTTCTCTTGCGCATATTGAGTTGCTTCCTATTAAGTATGTCGAGGGACAGAAGGTTGATCTCATGACCGATGAAAAGGTGACGTTCCATGTAGAGGGAAGTGCAAACTTCATTTGGAAGGTAGATACCGATACATTCACTCGTGCTTTGCTTAATGTTTCAAAGGATGATGTGAAGAAAGTGATGACGAGATTCCCAAGCATTGATCATGTTGATGCGACATTGAGGCCTTTCTGGAAGCAGTACTTCCCGGGGAGTGTGAAGGATTTCGTGGTGACGGTGAAATAGGATAATATAAATGCAAAAAGCGCCGAGCGGCGCTTTTTGGTTTTGATGCGAGGGGAGCCAAAAACCGTTCCGGTTTTTGACTCATTGAACGCTTCGCGTGCATGAATCAGAGTCGAGTTCCTCGCCCCTTCGTCTCTAAGTATTCTGCTCCAAGCATTCGCAGAATACTAAGAGCGAGTAGGGCCAGGGCTCACCGACCGTGCACGCGGCTGGATTTCTCACGGCCCTAGCAAGGGCCGGACAAATCAGCGCCGGGTGACGGTGCCCGGCTCCGCCCTTCGAGTTCTCGAGGGGGTGGCAGCACATAGCAAAAAAGACGCTTTCGCGTCTTTTTTGTATGCTGTCCCCCCTCGAGGACTCGAACCTCGGACCGTCTCGTTAAGAGCGAGCTGCTCTACCAACTGAGCTAAGGAGGGATGGGGATATAGTACCAAATCTACAAAATATTGCAAGTGTTTTACATAAAGAAAAAGGTGTACAACGCTGTGTTGTACACCTTTTGAGGTGGTCATGCGCGGCCTTATTCATCGAGGAATTCCTGCATCTTCCAGAGCTCGTCGCGCATGAGCGTGAGGATCTTGGGGTTCTCGATGCGGCCGTGGCCGTGGCGGTATTCACCGAGCTTGTCGGTGCAGATGTGCTCACCGGTGGTCTGATTCACGCGGTGCTTCTTCTTGACGAGGCACGAGCACTCATCCTTCTTTGGAATGAGGATTTCGACCGTAAAGGTCTCGGTCGGCTCACTCACATCGTCGGCGCGGGTGCGGGCGACATGGGTGACGAGGCCGACACGAAGCTTCTGGGTCTTGTGCTTTTTGGCAGCGTCGCGACTGAGCACGACGTTCATGCCGGCATTGATGGGGTCAAGAACGATGGGAAGCATGTGCACTCCTTTGATATGCGTGATTGAGGAACTGCTTGTCGCATAGTAACATACAGTATACAAATGTCAAGGAATGAAAAAGGCTCGCATTGTGCGAGCCTCGTTGGCCGGAGCCAGGGAAGTACTAGTCCTGATCCTCAGGAAAGGTGATCTCCGAGAACATTCCCGTGGGGATGTTCTGGACATCATGGGTCGGCGTGGCACCGAACCGCTTGCTGCACTCCTTGCACGTGGCCAGGCCATGGCGGTGATTGAAGCGGAGTTCTCCCTTGCAGGAGTCGCACTTCTTTTTGATCACAGGCTTGGCCATCGTGACGGTCGTGACGCCATCCCGATAGTGGGACTTCACGAAGCCGACGGAGCTCGAGAGCTTGAGCTTGGCGACGATCTCTTTCGAGAGGACGACCATGGTGCCGGGGGAGAGCTGAGAGTTCATCAGAACCCTTTCAAGGAAAATGGAACGGAACGTCCGATCCGTTGTTACAATAGCATGGATTAGGGTGGAAGTCAATAGGTGGGGATACGATACGAGGGGAGCCGAAAAACCCTGCGGGTTTTTGACTCATGGAACGCTTCGCGCACAGGAATCGGAGTCGAGAGACTCGCCCCTTTGTCACTAAGTCTTTTGGCGTAGTAACGCCAAAACGACTAAGTGCAAGTAGGGCCAGGACTCGCCGACTGCGCGCACGGCTGGATTTACCACGAGCGAAGCTCGGGTAAATCCGCGCCGGTGCGGCAGTAGCACCGGCTCCGTCCTTCGAGTCCCGCTCCGGGTCTCAGTGGTTAACAAAAAAGAGCTTACGCTCTTTTTTGAACCACTGTGCCCGGGGCGGGACTCGAACCCGCACGCCCGTGAGAGCGGGAGATTTTAAGTCTCCTGCGGCTACCATTACGCCACCCGGACAGTGCTTCTATCGTAACCGAAAATGAGCAATATTGCAAAGAAAAACCGCCCTGATGGGGCGGTATGATGCTTAGCAGACGGGATGTCCGAGGCGCATACGCACCGCTTCAATCACAGTCTGAATCGATGAATCTTCAAGGGGGTTACTAATGGTGAAATTGGCACGGCTACCAATGTCTGAGGTAAATTGTTCATTCAACGCTGAGTCTTCTTTGAGGAATTGTTCCCAAGTCATTGTATCCTCACCAGACTTCTCTTTTCTTTCAAGGAGGCGTTTGAAGCGCACTTCTTGGGGTGCGGTGACATAGATAATGAGGTTCTGCTTGAAGCTGCGCACTGCCTCCTCGTCGGTTAACCAGCGCACGCCATCTAGGAAAAGAATTTCCTCTGTCATATTCTTTGCACGCGCAACGAGTGCACGGGAAAGTGTTCCTTTCCCAAAGCCACTATCGAGAAGTTGTGCCATGACCTGAAGGTTTTCTCGAGACTCTGTGATGCCAAAAGTCTTAAGCCCTTCGGCGAGTATACTTGAAAATCGAAGTTCTTTGAATGAATGCGGAAAGATTGCGCTCCGAATGAGTCTCATGGCAGTGCTTTTGCCCGCACCGTTTTCCCCGACGAATCCAACACAGATCGGTTCAGACATAGATGCTCCTGTAGAGTACTTCTTTATCCAATATAGCGTGAATGATGTATTTTGCAATGGAATGTGTGATAGTGGTATACTATTGTATATGGATAACACTGCAAATTTCATTTTCGGGATTGATGTGACGCGTAATGATATTACTCCGACCGAGGTTCGTGATGCGCTTATTCCTTGCTTTGCTGCTGCTCATCGCATGGCGCTTTTGGAACAAGAGAAGCCTGGCAATCTTTCACCACGAGAGTTTGATGGAATGAGTCTCGCAAATGCGGAACTGGTAATCAAGAAATTCTTCTATGAGCTTGGTGCTGATTATGATCATCCGACAAAAAAGAATCTAGAGGATGTGATATTGAAACTAGCAGAGTATTCAAAGAATTTTAGAAGTGATGCGGTGATTAAGCAAAATAAGCAGGAGATGTGGAGGTTGATTGATAGGTTGAGTTAGAATACAGAATTACAATACAAGGGCACTCAAAAACCTTGGGGTTTTGAGTGAAGGAGCGCAAGAACGCGCGAAATCGGAGTTCGGGAATCGGTCACAAGTTTCTAAGTTTTCTTCTCCGCACTGCTCGAAGAAAACTAAGAACTCGCGACCCCGACTCGCCGACTGCGCGCACGGCTGGATTTATCACGGCTCAGAGAGCCGGATAAAATCAGCAGCCGGTGCGGCAGTAGCACCGGCTCCGTCTTTCGATTCCCGCCCGTGCTGAAAAATGAAACAATCCCAAAGCTTTCGCTTTGGGATTGTCATTTTGAGGCACGGGCGGGAATCGAACCCGCGCATGTCGGTTTTGCAGACCGAAGCGTTACCACTTCGCCACCGTGCCGTCCCGCTACTATAGCAGTTTTTAAGGAAAAAGCAAAAGAGGCCGAGGCCTCTTTTTACTTCTCTTCTGTAGTTAGTTCTTCTTCATCAAGGAGCTCCGTCACACGCTGTCTATTGTATTCACCTTCATCGATGAGAAAGCGTACATAAGGGATGACATGCAACTTTGCTCGCTTCTTCATGAAGTCGCGAAATTCTTCGCGACCACGGTTGAGGAAATCGAGTGCACCTTTTTCTGCAGTGCGAGGCATCACGGAGAGCATGATGTTTGCCTGCTTCAAGTCATTTGAAAGCATGATACGCGTCACTGTAAGGAGCGACTGCCTGTTGGTATGTCGTGCGACATACTGTGCGGCAAGGTCCTTGATGACGTGTGCCATACGCTCATCCTTGATTTGGTAGATCTTGTCTTTTTCCATTATTGTTTGCGTTCAATGATAAATGGAACAAGAATATCGCGTTCTGCAATGGTCATGCGAGCCTCTACCATGAGACCACAGTCATTGCCTTCAAGTACTTCGGGAGATTTCATCTTTGATTGCTGGAGCTCGAGTACGCGGCCTTCACCAATCTCTACGCCACGGCGCATGATTGTAAAACGTGCATCACGAGTGATCTTTCCAGACTCAACTCGTCCTCCAAGAACCTGCTTATCCTTCTGCTCAGAGAAGAAGCGCAGTACCTTTAGTTCGCCAAGCTTTGTCTTGACCTCGACATGGGGAGCACGCTCCTTGATGAGGCCATCGATGAACTCGGTGAGCTTGTAGATGATATTGAAATCGTGTGCAGGAACGTTATTGCGCAAGATGAGCTCAGCGGCAAGGGGATCGGTCTTAACGCCAAAAGCGATAATGACTGCACCTTCTGCGCCGACTGCGAGCTTTGCGTCGTTCTCACTGATATTTCCAACGCCCTTCGAGATGATACGGAGCTGGACTCGTTCATGGCTAAACTTCGCAAGTTCACCCTCGATTGCCTCGAGTGTTCCTGCAACATCCGTTCGGATGATAAGTGGAATGACCACGGTATCTTTGTTGCGATTTGCGGTGAATGTCTTACCTGCGGGTGCAACTGGAAGCGTTGCTGCTGCCTCGGCCTCTTTCTTCGTCATGACCATGGTGACCGTTGCGCCCACCTTTGGTACGCTTGACCATCCTGTAATACGAATAGGTGAAGAGAACGTTGCACTGTCGATTGGCTTACCGAGATAGTTCTCGATTACGCGGAGGGGGACATATGAACCTTCGCAGACTGCGAAGCCACCTTTCTTGATTGTTCCATTGAGGATAATGAGTGTTGCGGTTGCACCCTTCTTTGGATCCATACGTGACTCAATCACAACAGCTTCGAGGGGAGCATCATACTCACCAGTAAGCCCTTCGAGCTCTGCGGTAAGGAGGAGGAGGTCGAGAAGTGCATCGACGCCAGTACCGCTCTTGGCAGAGATTGGTGCGAACGAAATATCGCCACCGTAACCTTCAACGAGAATGTCTGCTTCGGCAAGTGTCTGCTTTGTCTTCTCGATATTTGCATTCGGCTTATCGATCTTATTTATCGCGACCACAAAAGGAATACCCGCTTCCTTGATGGCTTTGTATGCTTCGATTGTTTGTGCCTTCACTCCGTCCTCGGCAGAGACAACGAGTACTGCGATATCAGCAACCTTTGCGCCACGAGCTCGCATTCCGGTAAACGCCTGGTGTCCAGGAGTGTCGAGGAAGGTGATGCGCTTGATCTCGCCAGTAGGAGTCTTGTGGTCAACCTCATATGCACTAATGTGCTGAGTGATGCCACCAGCTTCTGTAGCGACGATATTGGTATTGCGGATATAGTCAAGAAGAGTGGACTTTCCGTGGTCCACATGTCCCATGATGACGATGATTGGTGGTCTTTCAGACATAATAAAATTGCGAGTAGCGGGTAATTAACGTGCAGTGATATTACCATATATATAACTATCTGTCGATGTTCGGAAACAAAAAAGAGCCCTTTGTTGGGGCTCTTTAGGCAAGAGGTGTGTTTACCAATACGCCGCGGGATTTCTCCAGTCGGGGTAAAAGGTATTCACCCAATTCAGAGCGAGCTCAATGGCCTTTGCGGCCATTTTCTTCCGCGAGGAAGGCAGTAGCGGGAAGGGGACATGTTCGCTTTCAAAGGCGAGCTTGTTCCCATTGAAGACTTTGCCGACCGCGTAATCGTGATTGTCTATCGTGATGATATCGAAGGTCACGCAGAAGCGCTGGAAGAGCTGGACTGCTCCTTCTTCGGTCGGGTCAGCACCAACGCTGATGTTTCCGCGCAGGTTGCCGTCGCTATCAAAGATGACTTGCAAGCGAGGGCTATCGCGGGAGATGGTCATAGTGTCGGGGACGATAATCTCGAAAAACCGATCGAGCTTCGAGCCGACGAATCTGACGCCCGCAGCTTCAAGGAGGGCTTTGCCTTCCTGGATGGTCATACCGACAAATCTGTTGGGAATGTAGTATTTTCCGCTCAAGTGAGCTCCCTGTGATGAACTTGACGATTGTACATTTTTATATCTCTATTCAATATTCTGCATACTCTATATAATATGTCAAGGAAATAAAAAGCACTCCAGGGGAGTGCTGTATATTTATTTCTTTGCAATGACCGCAGCTTCTTCCTCAGTGAGATCAATATCAGAAGTGTTATTTGTAACCGGTTTTGCGTAGGTGCTAACTTTTTCTCGGGTGTAAAGTGTCGAAATTACCGCACCATTCCCTTGTTCATCTAGAAAGGCAGCTGCGAAACTGTGATTACCGCCGGTACCAGCACCCTGAAATGGATTAAATCGTTTGAGGACTATGCCGTCAATCTTACGTAGGAGTCGAGCATCGATCTTGGCAAGCTCATCGCGCATCTCATCTTCAAAAGCATGATAATCCTGAATCTCTTCTTGATTTCGTGTGATGACATCCTCAAGTGAGCTCGCCGAACGTCCAGAAAGGAATGCGCTGAGGCGACGCTCGAGGATGATGACCCATGTGGTGAGTACAATGACTGCAAGTGAGAGCAGTCCAATAGAGATGACGGTGTAATGCATTGCTTTATGATACAGGATAAGTAGGCACTTTTGCAAATGCTAGTTGTGTGGCACAATATACGTATGAAACGATGCTACTTTGATCATGCGGCTGCAACTCCTGTATTACCAACCGTACTTGCAGCAATGGAACCTTATTGGTCTACGCAGTTTGCAAACGCGTCTGCAATTCATTCTGAAGGAGTTGAGGCTAGGAATGCTCTGGAGGCTTCGAGAAAGCGCATTAGTGAAACGCTCGGCGTGACTCCTGAGACGTGCATATTTACAAGCAGTACAACCGAGTCTGTGCAGCTTGCATTTATGGGCGCCGTCCACGCTTGGCAAAAGCAACACGAGGGTAAGCGACCTGAGATTATCATTAGCAGCATTGAACATGACGCAGTGCTCGAAACTGCTCGTCTACTTGAGGCCGAGGGTGCACTCGTGCACAGGCTTCCTGTGAACAGTGACGGTATCGTTGCTTTTGAAGAGCTTATGCCGCTCATCACAATGGAAACAGTGCTTGTTTCAGTGATGCTCGTAAATAATGAAGTTGGCACAGTACAGCCTATCGCCGACGTTGCGCATGTTGTCCGAAAGTGGAAGCGTGAGGTTCGTGGTGTACAGCGTGATCGTTCTCCTGCTCCAGAAGATATGTATCCACTTCTACATACCGATGCTACGCAGGCAGTGAATTATTATGAGCTGAATATCCCACAGCTTGGCGTGGATATGCTTTCATGCAATAGCTCAAAGATATATGGTCCAAAGGGTATCGGCTTGCTCTATCGTTCGATGAATACAGTGCTTCTTCCGACACTTGTGGGGGGTGGTCAAGAATTTGCCTTGCGCGCAGGTACTGAGCCGGTCATGCTTGCGGTCGGTTTTGCTGAGGCATTCGTACATGCGCAGCACACCGCAACCACGGAATCTGTACGTTTGATGCCACTGCGCATGCAGCTGTTTACCGCTTGTGTGGAAGCGGGGAAAAAGCATAATATTGAAATGTTCGTTAACGGTGAGCCTGAGTATGAGCGCGTGCCAAATAATGTGCATGTCTCATTTGCGAATACCGATCACGAATATCTCGCTATTCTCCTCGATAAAGAAGGTTTTGCTGTTGCAACCAAGAGCGCTTGTAATGAACGTGAGGCCGAGGAGTCACATGTGCTTCATGCTATAGCGCAAGCAAAGGATAGTAGTCCAGGTCAACCGCTTTCAGGATTACGCCTCACGCTCGGGCGAGGAACCACAGAAGAGGATATCAAGCTACTTGGAGAGGCGATAGCTCGCGTGCTTCCTCTTGCTCACGTGAATGCATAACAAACACCCCGGTGTTTGTTTTTCTTTTTACGCAAGAAAGTATATTTGACGCATTTGCAGTATGGAGGATAATTGGGTGAGAGATCTTGTCTATCTATTGGGGGAGAAGGAATGGACACCTCGGTTAAACTTGTGCTGCATAACGCAATACCCATGCTTGTCGTTCCTGCCACGATGGCAGAGAAGCAGCTGAGTGATTTTTCCACAGACTCACTCGACGTGTCAGTTTCGTTTCGAGAGTCCGGATTTGATGGGCCTGGTGTTCCGTGCACTGAATCGCATGCATGGTTCTACATGCTCAAAGTAGATGCCACGGTTGCCACGGCATACCGCTCTTTGGGAGATGACTTATTTTCGCTCGCATTCACTCCAGAACAGCTTGGGGCATTTGTAACCAAGCACAGAGCACTGCTCCACCTCACTGGGAAGTCATCGTTCTTTCTTCTTAAGGAGGGCGAGCATATTTCTGGAGGTATATTCGTCCCGTACCAAAGTCGCTATTTTGCGATTCGGTTGTATGTTTTCAATTCACCCTACGTCGTACGAGCAAAAGATGAATACCTTTTTCTTGTTCACGAGCAGTGACATGAGGCCCCATTTAAGGGGCCTTTTACTCTGTTTGTTTCTTGCTATAATAAGTATATGTATACAACACAAAATTTTGAAACCTTACTCGGAACTGCGGGCTTCTCGGATGCGCTGCTTAAGAATCACTTTACGCTCTATGAGGGCTATGTGAAAAATGCGAATTTGCTTGATGAGAAACTCACTACACTTGCAGCAAATGGAGGTTTTGGTACTCCTGAATACAATGAGCTGAAGCGTCGCTTTGGTTGGGAGTACAATGGTATGCGACTACACGAGCTTTATTTTGGTAACATGAAAAGCGGAGGTACAGTCGTCGAAGTCGAGAGTGCGCTTGCACGTACGATGTCGGCGCAGTTTGGAAGCGTTGATGCATGGATGGCAGACTTCAAAGCGACGGGCAGTATGCGTGGTATCGGTTGGACGATCCTTGTGCGTGAACATTCTGGTAAGCTCGCGAATATTTGGGTGAACGAGCACGACGTAGGACTTCTCGTCGATGCACATCCACTGCTGGTCATGGACGTCTTCGAGCATAGTTTCATGCTTGATTATGGCTTGAAGCGTGCAGATTATATCGCAGCCTTCTTTGCTGCTATTGATTGGCGAGTTGTCGAGAGTCGCTTCGGTGAGAATTAAGATTTTTACGGAAAATACACCACTTATTGCGGTGTATTTTCTTTACTTGGAACAATTTTTATCTTTAGCTTATCTGCTATATTTTTTGTGTATTCCTTATATTGACTGCGCACTTTTTGTAGTGTATTCTCATTATAAATCCGCTTACTTTTACTGAATATATGCCACCTTTTCAAAATTTTACCGCAAAAGCCCGTGACGCGATTCGCCGTGCTCATGAACTCGCAATTGAGCGTGAACAGACCCATGTAACTCCTATGCATTTGCTTGCAGGATTGCTCCTGCAGGAAGAAAGCATGGTACTCACTATTCTTGAGAAACTGGATATCGACAGTGCTTTTTTCACCGAGCAGGTGACCGAGCGTATTGACGATGGTTCAGAACGCGCAGGTGGCATGGCCGCTTCGTATCAACTCTATCTCACTGCTGAGCTTGCACAAATTCTCGAAAACTCTCAGCTCATCGGACAGGAGCTCAAGGATCAGTTTATTTCTACAGAGCATATGCTTATGGCCATGCTTAATGTGCCTTCGCCGGCAGAAAAGCTTCTCGCACAAAACAAGGTGACACGAGAGCGTATTCTTGGTGCACTCAAACAGATCCGTGAAAACACCGATGGCGCAGGGCAAGGCGCAGCACAGTCAAAGCAGCGTGCAATCACGAAGTATACACGCTCACTTACAAAACTCGCCCAAGAGGATAAGCTTGATCCTGTTGTGGGACGTGATGAGGAGACTGGTCGCTTGATTCAGATTCTTTCTCGTCGCACAAAAAACAATCCTATTCTTATCGGTGATGCGGGTACTGGTAAAACCGCAGTTGTCGAGGGACTTGCGCAGCGCATTGCGAAAGGCGATGTGCCTGAGTTCCTCCGCGACAAGGACTTGGTCTCTCTTGATCTTGGTCTTTTGATTGCAGGAACAAAATATCGTGGTGAATTCGAGGAACGACTAAAGGCGATCATGAAGGAGATTGAGCGCTCTGAAGGGAAGATTATCCTTTTTATCGATGAAATTCATACTATCGTTGGAGCTGGAGCTGCTGAAGGTTCGATGGATGCGTCGAATATGCTCAAGCCTGCACTTGCACGCGGGGAGCTCCGTGCCATTGGTGCAACAACGATAAAAGAGTATCAGAAACATATTGAAAAGGACCCCGCGCTCACGCGTCGTTTCCAGCCGGTATACGTGCAGGAGCCATCGATTGAGGATGCGGTCGCAATACTTCGCGGCCTTAAGGAGAAATATGAAATATTCCATGGCGTGAAAATCACTGACGACGCTATTCTTGCAGCAGTGAATCTTTCTTCTCGATATATTACTGATCGTGCACTTCCTGATAAGGCCGTTGATCTTATCGACGAAGCGGCTTCGAGCCTACGCATTGAGCTCGAAAATAAACCCGCAGTCCTTGAACAAGCACATCGAAAGATCATGCGTCTTGAAATAGAGAACGAGGCGCTCAAGAAAGATACTGAGGGTGAAGGTGATGCAGCAAAGCGAGCCAAAGAGCGAGTGAAGGTGATTAACAGAGAGATTGCTGATTTGCGTGAGGAGACAAGAGAGTTTGAGCTCAAATGGAACAATGAGAAGACGCTTGTCGTTGATCTCAAGAACATTAAGAAGGAGCTTGAGACACTACGTGTCGAGGCAGAAAACGCCGAACTTCGTAGTGATCTTTCGAAAGCAGCTGAGATACGTTATGGTCGTATTCCTGTGCTTGATAAGCAGTTGAACGACAAGACGAATAAGCTTAAGAAGCTCCAGTCGGGAAGGCGAATACTTCGAGAAGAAGTTGCGGAACAAGATATTGCAAAGGTGGTCGCACGTTGGACTGGTGTCCCCGTATCACGCATGCTTGAAGAGGAGGTTGCGAAATTAAGCCGTATGGAAGATGAACTTCGCGAGCGTGTTGTCGGACAGGATGATGCGATTGCAAAGATCGCAAATGCGGTGCGTCGCTCACGTGTCGGTATCGGTGACCCTCATCGTCCGATCGGTTCATTCCTTTTCCTCGGACCTACGGGTGTGGGAAAGACAGAGTTGACGAAAGCACTTGCTAATTTCCTTTTTGATGATGAAAAGGCGCTCATTCGTGTTGATATGTCTGAGTTCATGGAGAAGCACGCAGTATCAAAGCTCGTCGGTGCGCCTCCGGGATATGTGGGCCACGAAGAAGCAGGCTCACTTACTGAATCTGTTCGACATCGTCCATATTCGGTCGTCCTCTTTGACGAAGTGGAGAAGGCTCATCCTGAGGTCTTCAATATACTCTTGCAAGTTCTTGATGATGGTCGCCTCACCGACTCAAAGGGACGTGTGGTGAATTTCAAGAATACGGTGATTGTCATGACATCAAATATTGGTTCAGAGTTCATCGACAAGATGCAGAGCATGGGCTTTGGCACGGGCGATGTTAGCCAGGATGCAGAGTATGCAAATACAAAGGCAAAAGTCATAGAACACCTGAAAGATTACTTCCGTCCAGAGTTCATCAATCGTCTTGATGAAATCATCAGTTTCGATATTCTCTCACCTGAAGTGGTGCGCAACATCGTTGATGTGCAAATTAAGCGCATTGGGGAGCGTCTTGAGCAGAAGGAGATTTCATTAATTGTATCGAGCGATGCTCTTGATAAGCTTGCGAAGGAGGGCTATAATCCTCAGTTTGGTGCTCGACCACTGCGCCGCTTGATTCAAGAGAAGATCTTGAATCCCGTAGCAAATGCGATGATTAAAGAACGACTTCTTACTGGCGCAACGGTCACTGTTGTTCTCAAGAATGATGAGTTGGCAGTAAAAGTAGAGAAGAAAAAGGGACAGTCAAAAGCAAAGCGCGCAAAGGCGTAAACAAAAAGCACACGGTTGTGTGCTTTTTGTATTAACACATCCTCATTGTTGAGGTTGATTATTGCGCATCATCGGTGGGATCGCATCGTTTCGAAGTTGAATGGTCTTCGCATTGATGCTTCCATCAGGATTTGCATCACCACTAATAGAGACGTTCTTGTTTACTTCAAGGTCTACTGCAGCGCCTTCAACAAATTTCGTTATCGTAGTTAAAGGGGAGACGAATACTATTTTCGAGCCCCCGTCACTCATGGCAACGACGATATTCGAGTCATTCTTTGAAAGAATTTTACCAGTGAGGAAGCCGGAAAAAGACGCCTGATTACGCGGACGCGTACCTCCTTGTCGCAAATTAGTAGGGACGCCATCAGTTGTGCTCGTATTTTGTGGTTTTGCTTCTCGTGTTGCATATCGTGCACCACCATAGAAGGAAAGTGCAGAAGAGAGGAGTACGATAGCTAGTGTGAGATAGATATGTTTGTGTAATGTATTCATGAGAAATATATTTGTCCGCTAATAACTACTCGTAGCGCAATGCCTCAATAGGATTGAGTGCTGCTGCACGTCGCGCAGGATAATATCCAAAGACAATTCCAATGGTTGCTGAGACTCCAAATGCAAGAAGTATCGAAGTCGTTGATACCTCTGTGGCAATTCCAGACAAGCTTGTTACGAGCAGGGAGATAAGCCAACCAAGTAGTATTCCAATAAAGCCCCCAAGGAAAGTAAGCATTACTGCTTCGACAAGAAACTGAAAGCTAATATCTCTGCGCTTGGCACCAATCGCTTTGCGGAGTCCAATTTCGCGTGTGCGCTCAGTGACCGTGGTGAGCATCATATTCATAATACCGATTCCACCGACGATTAACGAAATTCCCGCTATCGCCGAGAGAAGCATCGTCATGGTGTTGGTGATAGCTGATGCCGTTGCAAGAATGTCTTGCTGATTGAGTACTTGGAAGTCTGCAAGTTTTGGGTCACTAATGTTGTGCTTGCGCAGCAAGAGAGTCGTGATTTCTTCCTGCACGGTTGCCATTTCATTTGGATCCTCAGCAGCGACACTTATGGTGGTGACATAAGTATCACCAGCAAGATAGCGCTGCGCTGTAGATATCGGGACAAAAATCATATCATCAGGGTTAGAAAATCCTGATCCGCCTTTGGCCTTAGTGATGCCAATGATCTTGAACTGAACATTTTTAATACGAACTGTTTCTCCGATAGCCTCTGCACCAATACCAAAGAGATCATCACGTGTTGTTGGTCCGATGACGGCAACTCGAGCGAGATCCTTAACATTCATATCGCTAATGAATGATCCAGACTCAATTTCGAGATTACGTACCACGGGGTAACTACTTACTGTCCCAACTATCTGGGTATTTGTATTCGTTCCTTTTGCGGTAACTTGATAGCGCTTGGATATTTCAGGCGCAATTGCTTTTGCGAGTGTCACTTCCTTTGCGATTGCATCCGCATCTTCCTGCTTCAGTGTGGTTGCAGATCCTCGTCCCGCACTTACTGGCCCAGCAGCAGCTCCACGCGCCTGACCAGGCATGACCAGCACAAGGTTTGATCCAATAGATTGAATACTTGATTGGATTGAGCCAGAGGCACCTTGTCCAATTGCAATCATTGCAACGACTGATCCAATACCAATAACAATTCCAAGAATTGTCAGCCCAGAGCGTGCTTTATTCGCAGAAAGCGCAGTATAGGTCTCATGGAGTGTATCTTCAATTTTCATATTAGAGGAGGTTTACCGCAAGACGTTGCGTATGTTGCTTACTGTCACTAACTATGTCGCCATCACGAATATGGATAATACGCTCCGCATGTTCAGCGATATCGGGTTCGTGGGTGATAAGTACGATAGTTCTCCCTTGCTCTTTGTGCAGTCGCTGGAAAGTCTCAAGTACCATATTGCCAGTTTTTGTATCAAGATTTCCAGTAGGCTCGTCAGCGAGAATGAGCGTGGGGTTATTTACGAGTGCGCGAGCAATTGCCACACGTTGCATCATGCCTCCCGAAAGTTGATTCGAGAAATGTCCCCAGAATTGTTCAGGAAATGCTGATGCGGCAAGGGCCTCTTTCGCTTTTGCAATACGTTCTTCTTCTCCTACTTCTGCATATATGAGAGGGAGCATGACATTACGCAAGACACTGGTGCGAGGGAGAAGGTTGAATGATTGAAATACAAAACCAATCTTTTCCATGCGAATATCCGCAAGTGCGTCATCGGAGAGCTGTGCAACATCTTTGCCATCGAGGATATATTCTCCACGGGATGGAGTGTCGAGACACCCAATGATGTGCATCAGTGTTGATTTGCCAGAGCCGGATGGCCCCATGATTGCCACGAATTCGCCATCATTGATAGTAAAAGACACGTCGCGGAGCGCATGGGTCTCCATGTCACCGTTCACGTAAGTCTTTCCGATGTGATTACATTCAATCATATGCTTAGCCTCTTCCTCCTAAACCTGGAAATCTTAATCCGCCTTGCTGGGTTCCAGTTGTTGCAGCTGCGGCACTCGAATTTATGGTTTGCACTACGATGGTGTCGCCTTCGCTGAGGCCAGAAATGATTTGTGTACGAGTGTCATTGGAAATACCGGTCTCAACGGTCACTGTTGTGGGGGAGCCGTTATTGTAAAGCTCTACTGATTTTGTCATTCCCTTGTTTTTTATCGCAGAACTTGGAATGAGTAATGCTTCCTGTTTTACGTCGGTAATGATAGCTGCAGAAACACTCATTCCTGGCTTAACTCGTTCATCTTGCGCGTCAAAAGAAATCTTTACTGCATAGGTGACAACACCTTGAGATATGGTACCAACGGAGTCAATTTCCGATACTGCACCTGCGATATTTAGGCCATCTATTGCATCAAATGAAAGAGTAACCTGTTGTCCTACTTTTGCTTTGGCGACATCAACCTCGTTGAGGGTAATTTCGGCAATGCGTTGTTTCGTGATAAGGGTTGCGATAGTCGTGCCTGAAGACACTGCATCTGCAACTTTAACGGGAATGCTTGCTATGACACAGTCAAATGGCGCACGTATGGTATAGTCTGCTAGTTTTTCTTGTGCGTCAGCAAGTGCATTTGCGCGCTGCTGCACAGAAAGTTTTTGTGATTGAACATCAAGTGGGTCCGCTCCACTGCGAAGCTTCGCGAGTGATTGTGTTTTCTCTGCGATTGTGCGTACTGCACTAGCAATCGTGTCTGTGTCACTGCGTAATGCATTTTTTGAATTGATCAATGCCTGTAGGTCAGCATTTAGTTTGTCTGTGTATGAGCTGAGTGTGGCAATATGGGTATCTGTCTTTGTATCTCGAGTCTGATTCGAGCTAGATATCTTCGACTGTATCGCACTGCTTACATTTTTAACCACAGTGGCGATGGTTTTTGCGGTCGAGTAAGTTTCATCAATAAGCATGCTCACCTGCGCATTGTCCGTGTAGAGTGTCGCATTCTTATAATCGAGAAGGTTTCTCTGATATGCACTATCAGCGATAGAGTATGAGTCATTGAGCGCATTGTACTCACTGATCGAGCTGGTGTATGCATCAAGGCCATGTTGCGAATAGAGAATGTCATGGAGTCCGGTGACCGTGCTTGAGAGGTCAATAAATGTACTTGCGACGGTATTGTATCCTTCGTTTCCCGCCTTCTTAAGATCCTCCTCTGCTCCTTTTTTTGCATCCACAGCTTGAGCGAGTGCATTTTCAGACTGCGTTATCGCAAGTTGGTCTGCAGGTTGAGTAAGTTTCTGAAGTGCGAGCTGTGCACTCTTTAAATTCGCTGATGCGTCTCGAACTGCTTTCTCGGCATCAATGGCATCAATTTTTGCGATGATAGTGCCAGCAGCAACCTCCTGTCCATTGGTCGCTAAGATCTTAGTAATCGTGCCAGACACTTTCGGCTTTAAGTCGAGCTGGTTTGATGCAGAAGTTTGGCCCGTTGCACTGACTGATGCGACGATCGTGCCCTTTGTGACTACACCGGTCACATAACGAACACCATTTGTTGTGGTGAAGAATTTCTTATATCCGTAGTAACCTGCGACAACAAGGAGAATGAGAATTGCCGCTGTTTTCTTTCTGTTTGCTTTAATAATGTCGAAAATCTTCTTATACATGATGTGCGTTATATTATTCGTAAATACGTGCGAATGAGCTCGCTTTTGCGAGTATGATTGCTCCATATATAGTAACACTTTAGAGGAGAGAGATGTAGAGAAGATGAAGAAGGAATGTAAGTTGGTTGCAGGGGAGGGGTAGGGAGAATCGGTCCAAGTCACAAAGTGTTTTGGCTGCGAAGCATCCAAAAGTACTAAGTGCTCGCAAAATTTCATGAGGGAGATATCTCACGAACTTTGCTCGCGCACTCCGGAGGAGCCTCGCACGGCAAAGTTCTTCGAGAACCCACGGTTCTCGACGGTATTCCTTTTCGGGGAAAAGGAATACCTGCTCTCCTCGACGGGAAAGGGCTTCCTTTCCCGACCCCTATCCGCTCGATTCTCCCTGGGTCGCCCAGCGGAAATTAAAAAGAGCTTTCGCTCTTTTATAAACCGCTGTGGACCTAGGGAGAATCGAACTCCCGTCTCTGCAATGCGAATGCAGCGTTTTACCACTGTACTATAGGCCCAGAATAATTCAGATGCACTCTGGCACTTCGTGTCGGAGTGCCGGGATATCGAACGAACTTTGCTCGCGCACCAGCACTTTGAGTCGGAGTGCGGGATATCGAACGTCGCATGCGGCGCACCCTGAAGGGTCCCGCACCGCATTGCTCCTCGGAAACCCACGGTTTCCGACGTTCGAGGACTCACTGCCTTCCTCCACGGGAAAGGTGTCCCTTTCCCGGCCCCTATCCGTTCGATTCACGGCACAAATGCGAATGCTTGTCGGAGTGCCGAGAATCGAACTCGGTCCTTACGAACCCGAATCGTAAATACTACCGGTATACTACACTCCGTATCGTAAACAGTTATAAATATTATCAAAAAAGCAGAGGAAAGCAAAGCGGGGAATAGTTGTGTAAGATACACTATTACTTTACATATTTTAATCAGGTAAATTACTTGCAATTGTTATTCACATCGAGATACTAACAACTCCTTGTGCACCCAAATATCACCTGTACAATATGGTTAATATCTTGGTGATGGTTCCGAACGGTGTCCTCGATATTTATCTGTGTAACAACACGTAAATATAATTTATGAATAACATAACGCGCGCATTCTGTTTTATTATTTTTTTTGGTTGGCTTCTGCCGTTTACATCAGCGCATGCTGCAACATATTACGTTGCTAATGCAGGAAATGATTCCTGTACTGGCACCGCAGCAACAATAGCCGCTTCGGGTACTTGTGCCTGGAAAACAATCGGCAAGGTCAATGCCGCATCGCTTCAAGCAGGTGACACCGTGTTATTTAACAAGGGAGACACTTGGAATGAACAACTGACGGTAAGCGGAAATGGTAGTTCTGGTAGCCCAATCACTTATAGTAGCTACGGCTCAGGTGCACTACCACACATTACCGGCCTCACGACACTTTCAGCGGGATGGGTGAATGAAGGTGGAAACATATGGAGGTACGATCTCTCCGCATATCCTTCAACTACCACTGTTCGTTATTTATTACTTAATGGAACAAATCAGCAGGTGGCTCAGTCCGCGGTTCGCTATGCTACAACTGGTACAACGGGTAGTTTCACTGACCCAACACTCGGAGGAACTGATGGAGATTATGTCGGAGCGGAGGTATTGATGCGCTCTACGTCATTTACTTGGGACATACGAACAGTGAGTGCATATACGAGTGCAACAGGAGTGGTCTCGTTTACTCCAAGCAATAGTTATGGACTTGGAACAACTGGAGATTCCGTTGGAGGGTATTTTTTCCAACATTCCTTGAAGGTGCTACAGCAAAATGCGGTCCAAAATGAATGGATTCACTCAGGCAATTCAATTTATATCTATTCATCAGTGGATCCAAGTTCCCTTGGCTCTATTCAAATAAGCACGATAAATAAGCTCGTGAATTTTGGCGCTGCACCATATATTTCATTCAATGATATACGATTGTCGTATGCAAACCAGTTTTGTATTTGGGGTGATGGTGGAAATAATAAAGTAATCACAAATAATACTTTTGATCATTGTAATACAGGTATATTCGAAAATAATAAAACTACCTCTAATCCACTGATTGATGGAAATACGTTCATGTCTATCGGAAGTATCGCGGTCTATCAGTACTATGTAACGAATCTCACCCTCACAAATAATAGTTTTACTGATATTGGTACGGAAATAGGAAGAATGCCATATATTGGTGATTTTGGTTCTGATTCGATGTGGTATACCGCAATCGCTGCGTTTCCAATTGGAGGATTGTTTGAGTATAACAATCTGCAAAATATCGGGTACTCAGGGTTTTGGCTTGAGCTCCCGACAAACCAAGTGCTCGTGCAACATAACTCCGTCGAAAATCCATGTATCGTGCTCACTGATTGTGGTGCCTATTATACTTATGGTCATATTGATGCAACAGCATCAAATATCAACAAGATCACATTCAGGAATAATGTAGCGCGAATTAGCAATTTTAGTACTACAAAGTGGCTGACGGGTTACCAGGGAAATTCTTACGGTTGGCTCGTTGAAGGTTTCTATAAGGATGGATATTTAAGGGCGACAAACTGGGATAATAATTTTGCCTACGGATTCAGGGATCAGTATTTTTCTAATCCGACAAAGTATTCTACGTGGACGAACAATGTTGGCGTTATGGTGCCGACAATCTCGGCGTCTTCGCGGGCCTTTTATATCAACGACATTCCCGGTGAGTCTCAGTACTCTACGAACAATCAAATAACTGGTAATACTATGGTGAACGCCATAGATAATAATCAAATATTCTTTCTCTACGATGCGCAGCTCGATGCTGCGGCAGGAGATGTGTTTGATTACAACACATTACTCAGGCCAACGAATTCCTGGAGGGGTGGCATGGTGTACACCTATCCTTCGCTTACAAATCTGACGTTCGAGCAGTATAAGGCGACAGGAACGGTTGGTATTCACGAGGATACAGGAAGTTTCTTTCTTAATCAGACAGGCCTCGCAAGCACCTCAGAAATGGTATGGATAGCAACGAATATCACGAAGGCTACATCCTCAGTGAGTTTTCCTGGTGGATACCGCTACTACACTCCGAGCGGAGATCTTGTTTCAAGTGATTCATTGCCTCCATATTCTGGGAGAATGTATTATCGAACCATCAATCAGGGTATGCCACAGGCAAGTAGCCTCTCTGTTTCCGGAGGAAGCTTGGTTGGCGATCAACAAACGGGGACATTTACTTATGCGCATACCGAAGGGAATACACAGTCAGGCACAACATACCAGTGGTATCGCTCAAGTGATGGAACGAAGAGCGCAAGAGTCCCAATCGCAGGTGCAACGAGCGCAACCTATACGACATCAGCATCAGACAATGGGCAGTCGATTATCCTTGGTGTCACTCCTAAGTCTGCCGCTGGTACCGGAAGTCTTCTCTCTGGGGTTGAGCGGTTTAGTGCCGCAAAGGCAATTGTAGGAGCCGGGTCCCAGAAGGCGATTACTGCTTTCTCAATCACCAATCCATCCGCAACAGGTGTAATCAATGAAGGTGCAAAGACAATCACGGTCAGTGTGCCATACGGTACAAGCCTTGTCGGGCTCATTCCATCGATAACAATCACTGGTGCGTCGGTGAGTCCTGCATCCGGAGCCGCGCAAACGTTCACTAGTGGCGTGCCGGTAGATTACACCGTGACCGCATCTGATGCTTCAACTCAAATATACGCAGTCACCGTAAATGTTTCGTCCAATCCCGATAAGCGTATCTTCTCATTTGATTTGAATGAGCTGAATCCAGTGGTGACTGGCAGTGTAAATGAAGGAGCAAAATCGATTTCGCTTACTGTTCCTTATGGCACACCACTTTCCGCACTAAAACCAACAATAAGTGTATATGGAGTGTCCCAGTTAACCTCAGGATCATATTCAGCCTATGCATTAAAAACGGATGGATCCGTTTGGTCGTGGGGTTACAATGGATACGGGCAGCTTGGAAATGGAACTACAACTAATAGTAGTCTTCCTACTATGCTCGCATCGCTTACTGGTGTATCTGCTTTGTCTGGTGGATATTATACGTCGTATGCACTTAAGTCTGACGGCACTGTTTGGGCTTGGGGGAGGAATGACTTTGGGCAGATTGGCGATGGTTCTATATCGCAGCGAAATACACCAACTGCAGTTAGTGTGTTGACGAATATTACTGCTGTGTCGGGAGGCTATGGTGCAGCATACGCGCGACGCTCTGATGGAACGCTCTGGGCCTGGGGTGCTAATGGAGCAGGGCAGCTTGGCGATAACTCAACCGCTACTTCTTCGATTCCAGTACAAGTTTCAAGTCTTACAAATGTAGCAACGACAACTGGAGGATATTATTCCGGTTATGCTATTCGCACCGATGGTACAGTGTGGTCATGGGGATATAACGCGGATGGTGAACTCGGAAATAACTCAACAGTAAATAGTAGTATTCCAGTTCAAGTAAGTGGACTTAGCGGTGTAGTGGCTGTAGCTGCGGGCCGATATTCTGCATACGCACTGAAATCAGATGGTTCTGTATGGGCGTGGGGAGGTAATGCCTTTGGTCAGCTTGGAAACAATTCTACTGCCACATCGACTGTTCCTGTACAGGTAAGTGGACTTTCAAATATTCGAGCTATTGCAGCGGGTAGGCACTCTGCCTATGCGTTGCACGCTGACGGAACGGTATCTGCATGGGGAGACAATACAAATGGACAGCTTGGAGATAACTCAACAACACAAAGCAACGTGCCGGTAAGTGTCTCTGGGCTTTCTGGAGTCATCTCTCTTGGTATGCATGGCGGCACATTCGGAGGTTATGTATTGAAGTCTGATGGTTCTATCTGGTCATGGGGAAGTGGTCTCTATGGGCAAATTGGCGACAATTTAACTACACAACAAAATGCACCTGTTGTAGTTACAACGCTTCAGGGTTCCACTGTCTCTCCAGTATCGGGAGTAGCTCATGTGTTCACTGATGGTGTTGCAGAAAATTATACAGTGACTGCGGCGGATACTTCGACGCAGGTGTATACAGTGACTGTAAACGTTGCGCCAGTTACAACCTATACGCTGAGTCTTGTGAGCTCAGGAGGCGTGGTCACAAAATCTCCAGATCAGACTACATACGCATCGGGTACTGCAGTCTCGCTCACCGCAACACCGACGAGTGGTTACAGTTTCTCTGGCTGGACAGGCGCAGCTACTTCGTCGTCAAACCCTATCGTAGTAACGATGGACGGAAATAAAACTATTACCGCAAACTACACGGTTATTCCAAGCGGTGGAGGTGGAGGTGGAGGTGGCGGAAGTAGTAGCAGTAGTAGTGGTGGAGGCTCGCTCCCTCCTGCAGTAGTACCAGCGCAACTTACACAAGGGGTGAGTACAAGCGAAAGCCCAGACGGCACAATATTGCGCTTTATCTACAACAAAGAAAGTTTGATTACGATAATTGGTCGTGATATTGGCTTTGATTCTCGTATTGTAATGCTCACGACAAACACACTTCTTTGGACAGATAAAACTACAGAAACATTATACGTGATGTACTGTACAATTACTGCAAAGTGCTCAAATCCTATTGTTGTGAAAGTAAATATGGGAAAGCTTGGAGTACAAGCGCAGCAGTCTGCTGTTCTGGAGAATGCAACGACTACAAAGCCTGCAGTCGTAGCAGCTCCTCAGTCTTCAGTAAATCAGAATGCCTTCTTCTTTAGCAGAGATTTAAGTTATGGCATGAAGCATCCGGATGTACTTAATCTGCAGCGTTTCCTTAATACACACAATGCAACAGTTATGAGTAGTGGCCCTGGCTCACCAGGAAAGGAAACAACATATTTTGGCTATGCTACTTTGCTGGCACTGAAGAAGTTTCAATTAGCTCACGCAAAAGAGCTTTACGGAAAGCCCGTTTCCTCAAAAAATGTGGGGGGCTTCGGTAGAGTTACACGTCAGTATATAAACAAAATGAGATGATAAAAACAATATCCCATAGGGATATTGTTTTTTTACAAAATATGTGTCATTATGCACGGACTAATGAAGAATTTTTGGAGTAACCTTCCTCGGCCTTTCTTTGCGCTTGCACCTATGGCGGATGTCACTGATCCGGCTTTTCGTCGTATGTTCGCTAAATATGGCAAGCCTGACGTTACGTGGACTGAATTTGTTTCTGCAGATGGCCTCATGAGTCCAGGTCGCGACCGACTAATTCGTGATCTTGCTTATACCGAAGCTGAACGACCTATTGTTGCGCAGATCTTTGGTAGTAAACCCGAGAATATCGAAAAGACTGCTGCACTTGTGCGCGAACTTGGCTTTGATGGTGTCGATTTGAATATGGGTTGTCCAGATAAGAATATTGAAAAGCAGAATTCTGGAGCTGCAATGATGAAAAGTCCGAAACTTGCGCAAGAGGTCATCGCTGCTGCAATGCGTGGAGCGAGGATGGGCGAGGAGGGAGGTATTCCTGTATCTGTAAAGACTCGCGTAGGATATAACAAAGTAGAGCTTGAGACGTGGATCCCTGCCATACTTGCCATGAAGCCTGCTGCACTTACGATCCATGCGCGTACGCGCAAAGAGATGTCACTCGTTCCTGCGCGATGGGAGCATGTTGCCGAGGTTGTCGAGATGGCAAAAGGAACAGGAGTTGTCATCATAGGTAATGGTGATGTGACTTCGATGGAGGATGGTGTGGAAAAGGCGACTGCAAGTGGTGCTGCGGGAGTCATGGTGGGCCGAGGTGTCTTTGGGAATCCATGGTTCTTCAATCGAGAACGCTCTATCGACGAGGTGACTTTTCGTGAACGTTTTGCTGTTATGGTCGAGCATACGGCTCTATTCCTTGAGCTTTCTGGTGACATTAAGAGCTTTGCGGTTATGAAGAAGCATTATAAGGCTTATGTGAATGGCTTCGATCATGCAAAGGAATTACGTGTCGCATTGATGGATGCAAACAGTCTCGATGAGATAAAAACACTGGTCGCACAATTCGCACAGGAACATCCTGAGCTGATGGATAAAACTCCGAAGGATCTCGTGTAAAATCATCTGTATATCCACAGATGATTTTTTTAGTCGCTAAATAGTGGTGTATAATAGTCTCATACACAAACGTGTAGCGCTATGAACGACTTTCTTAAAATGGATATCTTTTTCGTCGTCACGACATTTGTCGTGTTACTTTGGGGTATTATTGGAGCAGTCGTTCTGTACTATGTCATCCGTGTATTGAAGTACATCGAGCAGCTCTCACGCACTGTTGCGGAAGGGGCAGACGAGCTTCGAGGTGATCTAGATGAGGTGCGTGCGCAGGTACGAGAAGAAGGTGTGCGATTCAAGCACGTCATACAATTTTTCTCAGGAGCACTTTCGCAACCACCAAAGCGTTCACGAAAGAAGAGCGAATAATTAACCAGCGGGATTTTTGTGAAAATATTTACAGAAGTTCTAAAATAATCTTATATGGCAAAAAATAACAAAGCAGGTCTCGCAGTAGGCATCGCCGCAGCAGTGACCGGACTCGCAGCTGCAGGTGCTGCATCATATTATTTCCTCGGCGACAAGAATGCTGAGAAGCATCGCAGGAAGGCAGCAAAGTGGGCTAAGGACATGCAGAAGGATGTCATCAAGAATGCCAAGAAGCTCAAGAAGATCGACGAGCAGGCACTCCGTACTGTCGTTGATGAGTCAATGAAGGCATACAAGACACTTAAGGATGTAAGCACTGAGGATGTTGAGAAAGCAGCTGCGGAGCTCAAGAGTGGTTGGGAGCACCTCGCAAAGGAGGCTCGCCGTCTCGCTCGTGAGGATAAGGCAAAGGTTGCTGCTCGTGTCTCAAAGGACGTGAAGAAAGTAACGAAGGTGGTAAAGGCAGCTGCAAAGAAGGCGGCTCCTGTAGTAAAGAAGGCAGTTGCAAAGAATGTTGCAGTCGCAAAGAAGACAGTCAAGAAGGCTGTTAAGAAAGTAGCTGCAAAGAAGCCTGCAAAGAAAGTTGCAAAGAAGGCAGCGGGCAAGAAGAAGTAATTTACTTCATTGCGAACAAGAAAAACACTCCCATTGGGAGTGTTTTTCTTTTTGGAGGGCTCATGCTGTGCCATCGCTGTTTCTTTTTTGTGGCCTATCTTCATGATATAATACACGCCATGTACCGGCCACACACCGAATATCGTCATCGTCCGTACAAAGTCACGACTCGGTCAGCCGAGGATATCTTTTTTGTGTGCGCACAAATATACGTTGTTCTATTCACTGCATTTACGCTCACTCATTGGTTATCGGAAAGGACTGAACTGCAGTTTCATAATATTGTCATAAGAGGGAATCACGCTGTAGAAGTGGCAAATATTGAACGTTTAGTTCGTGAGCCGATGGAGGGGCGACTATTTTGGATCTGGCGAAGAAATAATGCGTTGCTTTATCCAGGGCGTGTGGTGCAGACACGTATCGAAGAAGCAGATCAGCGTATTGCGTCTGTTGCTGTAGTCACTTCTCGCACACAAGTGTTTGTTACGCTTAGTGAGTATGTACCAACATTTCGATATTGTTTGCCGAGGCTTACAAGGGGAGAATCAGGAGTACTTACTGTACCGACACAGTTACTTGATGGCTCAGATGTTGCATCGACTACCTCTACGTCTTCAGAGCAGTCTCATTTGAGTTGGGCAACGACGACGAGTACGTCCTCAGGTGTATTTTTTGAGGGTGACGAGCAGCTTACTGAGGGCCTCCTTGAGCTCCCGCGTCCCGATGATGTTGCCATTGATACACATGACTGCTATTGGGCAGATGATAGAGGATACTTATTTGCACGGGCTCCGCAGTATAGTGGCTCTCCACTTCTTACAATCACCGAAAGTGACACTTCTCGTAATGCTTCACTTGGCACTAAGGCTCCAATTGGAACATTCATATTCAGTGATGACGAATTTACACATCTTACTCATGCTATCGAACAACTTAGGGCTGCAAATTTCGCACTACGACGTATCGTACGCATGCAAAGCGGCGATGTCTTGCTCGATGTTGGTTACCCATGGAATCTTGCTTTAAATATAAAGCATGACCCAAAAGAATCATTACATAATTTTTTCTTGGGTCTCGCAGAGTTGGGCATTGTTGCGACAGGGGATAAGAGTCAGCTGAAGGTGATAGACGTACGCTTTGGCAACAAAGTCTTCTATAGATAAAACGCATATTTGAGCGAATTTGCCCTCACGCTTCGACGTGTCGCCTCGTCGCCGTAGAACACCTACGTCTCCGTCGGTCGACACATCTCCAGCGAGGGCAACTTCATCTCAAATCTGCGTTTTATTAATGCATAAAATAATTTGGCTGTGGATAACTTTTTGTAAAGTACATAAATATCTCAGAAAAGAGAGGAATAGGGCCATATACTAATACACTGGATAGTATACAATATGTGCATAACTACGTTTGCTTGTTTTCGCTATAATGCAATAATATAACTATCACGTGAGTAAGACGTACAGTTTGCGCGTTTACTGTGGTCTTCTGTCCGTGAATGTTTGAAATACAATTTGGTGTGTGTATGTGTGTCAACGAAACGAGTCTATATGGCTCGCTTCGTTGTTTTTGGTTCTCTCATGCTAGAAAATTTCTGAGTCACATGTGTTATAATATTTCAATATGAACGCGTTCTCATTATTGTGGAACTACCTGCGCTGGCATTATGGAGCTGCTTATAGAGATATGTTTTTTATTGCAAAGAACTACCTCTGGGGAGTGGCACATCTTTTCTCTGTGAGTACCTTGTTACGCACATTGTTTGTTCCCTGGAGGCGTATGTCTTCGCACACCGCAAAGTTCTTTCAGCACCCATTTGATTTCCTTGGGGACATGCTCATCAATGTCACAATGCGCTTATTTGGTTTTTTCGTACGTGTGTTGATTCTTCTCCTGTCGTTGATCGTATCGTTTGTTGTCGTTGGTGTCTTTGTTGTAGTATTTGTATCTTGGACTATGCTTCCGCTTGCGCTCATTTCAATTCTTATTCAAGCCATTAGCTTGCTCTTTTTATGATTAAGGATCAATTGAAATTAGCTTCCTTGTCTGCTCGACCCGTGGTATTCCTCGATATTTTTTTAGGCCAGAAGGTGCGCTATTGGCTTGCTAAAGTATTCGGTGGCGCCGCTTTTATTCTTCTTTGTGCGACGATTGCCATTAATACAACAAGTGCGGCCTTTTCGACCATTTTTGTGGGGCCGCTGGGTGTATTTCTTTCGTTCATAGGACGTCTTCCGGGGGTTGATTTGGCGCGTAGCGGGGTGGTAAATATATCGTTGTTTCCAGGTTATGATGCGGTGCAACTTCACCTCTCTTCAAGTTTGGGACAGTGGAATGGTGTCCTCCTCTTGTCGTTGTCTCTTTATATGGTCATAAAAATGCTCAATGCATTTGCACGATCAAGCTATTATTCTGGTTTCGTATCTGCAGAACGAGGAGGAGTTGCGCAAAGGAGCTATGATGTTCAGGCGATTTTTGCCCGTTCACCGCTTGGTGATCTTGTGTATGGTGTATTTTCTAGCGCTCTTGGTCGGGAAGTCTTGCTTCGATCAGGTATTTCTCTTGAGCTTTTTGCCTCATATAGAGATACGCGCTCAGTGATTGTCGACTATCGCGAGGATTCTGCAGTTCTTTCGATATTCTCATTTTCTGCACTTGTGCGCTATGTTGTGAATGACAAAAGTCTTCATGCTTGGTTTGATGCTCAGACAATTGCGATTGAAGATGTTATTGCTGCTGCAGAGTGGGTGGAAGCAAGTGATGCATTCTTTCGCTTGAAAGAGCGCTCGTGGGGGAAAGCTGCGCTCTCGCGTATTCCTGCGCTTGCGGGGGATCTTGCTTATGGGCAAGGTTTTAAACTGAAACAGTACGCCTCGGAGATTATTGGACCTCCTGCGGAGCTTGGTCAGGCATATGGTGGCCCTGACGTGCTACGACTCGAACAATCACTTTCGCGTGACAAGGGAGCAAATGCATTGCTTATCGCGCCAGCTCCGCATGTAGCAGAAGAGGTGGTCAGACAGTTTACGCGAGATATCGTATATCACTTTAAGCATCCTTTCATTGCCAAAAAACACTGCTTTCTGTTTGATGTACAGTATTTTTGCAAAGATATGGATGATGCTGGTGAGTTCGAACGAGAGCTCGGTGATATTCTTGCTGACGCCGCAAATGCAGGGAATGTAATATTCGTTATCAGTGATCTTCCCGCACTCTATATTCGTGCGCGCCAACTCGGCGCAGATGTTGCTGGGACGATTCGTCCGTACCTTTCAAATAATATCTTACAGATAATCGCCATCAGTGATACTGCACAGTACCACGAAGTGCTTGCTCCGCAGGCATTACTCTCAGAGTACCTTCACGATATCCATATTACTGAGCCAGAGAATGACGTCCAACTCCTTGCACTAGAGTCAATTGCAAATCGCATTGAAAGCACACACAATCTATTCTTTACCGTACCAGCATTACGTGAGGTTATACGCGATGCCGAGCGTACCCTCGTACACGGATTACTTGTCGATCGTGCTGAAGAGATTCTTGAGGGTATACCTGCATACCTCGCACAAAATAAAGTTGTTTATGTTCTTCCAGTGCACATTGATGAATATGTGTCCCAAGCTTCGAAAATTCCGATTGGAAAGGCCGACAAGAAAGAACAAGAGCGCTTGATGAATATTGAAAGCCTGCTTCATGCGAGTGTAATCGGTCAGGATGTTGCAATTCGCTCAATCGGTGATGCGCTTCGAAGGAGTCGTTCGGGTGTACGTAATGAAAAGCGTCCCGTTGCTTCGTTCTTCTTTTTCGGACCAACAGGTGTTGGAAAGACTGAGGTCGCTAAAACTCTTGCTCGAGTATTCTTTGGTGGAGAGGAGAAGATGCTTCGTTTTGATATGAGTGAATTTGCTGATGGAAGTGCCCTTGCACGGCTTATTGGTACGATCGGTGGAGGGCAGGGCGCACTAGCACCAGTAATGCGCGAGCATCCCTATGGCGTGTTGCTTCTTGATGAATTCGAGAAGGCGGACAGTGCGGTACACGATTTATTCTTGCAGGTGCTTGATGAGGGTATATTCCATGATGCACAGGGGCAAATAGTGAACTGTCGTAATGCAATCATTATCGCAACGAGTAATGCTGGTGCGACGCAGATATTTGAGCGCACAAAGCAGGGTGCAAAATTTGATAATGCATTTTCCCACGAGGTATTGCAGGGGATAATTTCTGAAGGCGCCCTTCGTCCCGAGTTACTCAATCGTTTCGATGCAAGTGTACTCTTTACGCCGATTGAGGAGACTGGTTACCGAAAGATTGCCACTCTTATGCTTGAAAAGCTTGCATCGCGTTTGCGTGGTCAGGGAATCGTTCTTGTTATTAATGATGCGCTTATTGACGTCATCATGGAAAAAGGAGTTGATCCGGTATTTGGCGCACGCCCAATGCAGCGCGCAATTCAAGACATTGTTGAAAAGCGTGTTGCAGAAAAAATACTTCAAGGAAAGACAGGACCAGGCGTTCCGCTTGAGTTTACAAAGGTGGAGCTTACGACATAGGAAAAGCGCCGAAATTTTCGGCGCTTTTGGATTAACGAATGCGACAATCAACGAGGCCGATATTTGGATCGGCTTTCCCCCAAAGCGCATCGAGGGTAACTTTGTAGACTGTACGGCCAAGGAAGCGAAACCAGGGTTCTTCTTTCGTTCCTGCAAAACACTCTGGTTCAAGTGTTTCACTATTGAATTGGATATACAGCGCGCGAGCACGCTCCTCATTATGGTGCCGCGTCGATTCATCAGCAGCCCAGAAGTGGTGGAAGGCAATCAGATTACTGCGGCACTTCCAGACTCTGAACTGACCAACGCGAGCTTTTCTCCCAAGCTGAAGATCACTATCCTCATACTCTTCTCCATCTCTGTGGCTAATGGAGACGTCTCCAAGTTCAGGAGTATGACCCATAATGATTTTGTCCTCCTTGAGGTTCTCATTGCGCTCAGCCACGGCACGTTCTCGTGTGATACGTAACCCGTGAGCAAACGCGATGACCGACCGCATGGGCCCCTCAGGGTCCATCTCCTCATACATCAGTTTGTGCAGAGACGCATTAACTTCGATACGAGAAACTCTTCGAAGATTGCGTAGGCGAAGTTTTGCATTTGCCGCTTGCTGCAGCACATCCTCAATCTGTCGATTGATCTCTCGCTCGTAGCGTGCACGTGAGGAGAAGAGCGCTATAAGAAAAATAATAGCACCCACAAAGCATGCAGCGTAACCAAATACTGTCATCCAGAGAAGTGTACGCTGGAGATGATCCCACGTATACGGGCGATCTGCTCTTTTGTGCCCGATCCAGGCACCAAGGAGTGCGAGGACTCCTCCAAGAAATCCAAGTGAAAACCATGATGCGAGAAATACTCCGCAGCTCATATGACCTCCCAAAGTTCTATTCGTGTTATACCGCAGAGGATGTCGTCTGACAAGCATGCAGCGCCTGCTTGCAAAATCACTAAAATGCGATATGATACGAGAACAAAATATGCGTCGGTGGCGGAGCGGTCAATCGCAACAGACTGTAAATCTGTCGTCTTCGGGCTACGTAGGTTCGAATCCTACCCGGCGCACAAAAGGTAAGAAAAAGGGCTATGAGCCCTTTTTTCTTTTACCTTTTGTAGCGTCGGTAGGATTCGAAGGACGGAGCCGGGGCTACCGCCGCCCCGGCTGCAGATTTTATCCGGCTCTACGAGCCGTGATAAATCCAGCCGGGCGCGCGGTCGGCGAGTCCTGGCCCTACCTGCACCCCGTAGTTTCGGAGCGGAGCGAACGAAAATACGGAGGTGACAGAGGGGCGAATCCTACCCGGCGCAAGCCCCTCCTTGCATCTCCTCCTTACTCCTGTAGTATTTGCCTAGAATCTTCTTTCCGGAGCCCCCATGTCCCCGAAAGCCTCTCTCCGTACTTGGATCGAAATCGACAAAGGTGCAATCCTTTACAACATCACTAAGTTTCGTTCTCTTGTAAAACATCCCACAAAGATCATGGCGGTCGTGAAGTCAAACGCCTACGGGCATAATATTCACGACTTTAGTAAGCTTGTGCTTGCTGCTGGTGCTGATTGCCTTGGAGTCGACTCCATCACGGAAGCAATTCCTCTCTGCAGGGAGGGGGTGCAACAGCCTATCCTTGTCCTCGGATATACGCTTCCCGAGAATTACTCCCTCGCGCGTGCCGCAGGTGTTTCGATTACTATTTCAAGTGTCGAACAACTTCGCGCACTACTTGCAACTGATTTTTCGCGAAGCTGGCAGTTTGAGCCTTTGCGCATTCATTTGAAAGTTGACACGGGCATGTGTCGCCAGGGCGTTATCTATGACTTCGAGCACAGGGAAGTGTTAGATCTAGTGCGCGAAGGCATTCATAATAAAAAATTCATTCTCGAAGGACTTTATTCACACCTTGCATCAGCGAAAGCGCCTGGTGTTAGTGGTGATACGGTGCAGCAGCTCAAAGAGTTCCGGCATTGGGTGGAGATATTCAGACTCCACGACATTCATGTGCCCATCGTACATTGCGCAGCATCAGCAGGCACACTGCTGTATCCGTCAGCGCACTTCGATATGGTGCGTATAGGAATGGGCTGTTATGGGTACTTCCCAAGCACGGGGATAGCAAAGCACTTCAAGCGCAAAATGACACTTCGTCCAGTGCTTTCCTGGAGGTCGATTGTGTCAGAGACCAAGTCCGTGCCCGCGGGCATGAAGGTCGGATATGATGGCACATATGTCCTCAAAAGGAACAGTACACTCGCAGTTATTCCTGTCGGTTACTGGCATGGCATAGGACGTGCTTTTTCAAATAATGGGCATGTGCTCATCAACGGTCAATTTGCGCGCATCTTGGGTCGTGTGTCCATGGACATGATTACGGTGGATGTCACTGATATCGAAGATGTTCAGATGGGTACGAGGGTAACACTTATTGGAAAGGACGGTGAATCATTTCTTTCTGCAGAGGAGCTCGGAAGGTTATCCGGGACCACTGCGTACGAAATTTTGACACGCCTTAATCCACTCATCGAACGTGTAGTTGTTTAGTTTCTGAGCCCCACAATGTGTGGGGCTTTTCTTTTATGTGAAGATGCAGAAAATTTGCAAAGGCATTGCTCATGTCCACAGGACGTTTGGCCATATCTATTGTATAATGTAAGGGAATATGGAAAAAAGTCCGCTTACTACCGGTAAAGCGCAAATCTCAAAAGTGGCTGCTCCACATGGCGGAACACTTTTGATTGTCCTTGCACCTATTTTGCTCCTCGTTGTTACGGTAGTTATTACATTTCTTGCGTATTGGTTGCCACAAACAGTATATGCTCCATTTACTGCAGTTGTTTGTGGTGTTCTTTTGCTTATATTTTCTGCAGTCATTTGGGTAATGATACACATCACGCTTACTCCTTACATTGCATATTCAAATAATGCTGGTGAGGCAATTCAGGTAGTAGCGGTGGCGAGTGATCGTCATGTGCGCGCCATCATAGGATCTGGATTAGGCTATTGGGATTACGATATCATTTCAGGAGATGTGTATTTTTCTGGACACATGATGGCACTCCTTGGTTACGGTGAACAGGAACGCACTGATCGTATCGACTTTTGGTATAGCCTCATTCATCCTGATGACATAGAAGGCGTTCGTCGCACGATGACCTATCATTTTGATAAGCGCACACCTGAATATTCTATCGAATATCGTATTAGACGTGCAAATGGCGAGTATATGTGGGTTGCAGATAGAGGGCGTGCTGAATACGGTCCAGATGGTAAGGCAACAAAGCTTTCAGGCGTCACACAAGATATGACGAATATGAAGCGTGTGCAGGAGGTGCTTGATTCTCGTACGCATGAGCTCGAAGTCGCGACCCGAAAGGTCGTTGAGGAGTCACGAAATGTACTCAAGTTCAAGATGGCAACAGATGGTTCGGTACAAGCAGTTGCAATCACAAATCCTGATGGAAAGATCATATACGTAAACCCAGCATGGTGTGCGCTCAATGGATATTCTGAAGCAGAAGCAATAGGGCAGACACACCATCTCCTCAAGAGCTCTGATACTCCTCCTGAATTATTTGCCCGTATGTACGAGCAAATTACTCAGGGAAATCCTTTCACTACAGAAGACATCATAAATGTAAAGCGTGATGGGAAGACCTACCATGCTGCATTGTCGATAGTTCCAATCAAAGAAGGCAAAGATATCCTCTTTTATGTTGGACTTTCTGAGGATATTACGCAGCGTAAGGCTGTCGATCAGGCAAAGACTGAATTCGTCTCTCTTGCTTCACATCAACTTCGTACGCCGCTTTCCGCGATTCGCTGGTATTCAGAGATGCTTCTTTCGAAGTATGTCGGTGAGCTGAACGAGAAGCAGAGACAATATGTGAAAGAGATCTATCATGGAAATATTCGTATGGTTGATCTTGTTAATGCGCTGCTCAATACTTCTCGTATCGATCTCGGGACATTCGCAGTTGAGCCAGAGCCGGTCAATCTTGTTGAAATTTGTGAGTCAGTTCTTCTGGAACTCAACCCACAGATACTTGAGCGTCAGGAAAAAGTAGAGCGTAACTTCGCCGGGGCACCCGCGACATACAATGGGGATCCAAAACTACTACGTATTGTATTCCAAAATCTCTTGTCAAATTCAGTCAAATATACGCAGGTTGGTGGTACAATTGGAGCCGAAATTAATACGCGAGGCAATGATCTCTATATCAGTATTTGGGATAATGGCTATGGAATTCCAAAGCATCAACAGAGTAGTATGTTCCAGAAACTGTTCCGTGCTGACAATGTTCGTCAGAAGGATACGGAAGGAACGGGATTAGGCATGTACATCATCAAGGCCATCGTGGAGTCCGCTCAAGGCAAGATCTGGTTTGATTCGGAGGAAGATAAGGGGACGAAGTTCCATGTACTTATGCCTTTATCAGGCATGATCAAAAAAACTGGGGCAAAAGGTCTAACCTAAAGCCCATATTTCGGCGCATATTACCTTACTTCGACATGCGACTCGCTCAATGTACGACCAGTACATCTCGCTTGAGTTCGCATGTCTCCAGTAAGGCAATCTGCATCCGAAATCTGCGCTTTAATGACTTTTGGTTCTAGTTGCGAGATAATAGCCTCGGATAGTGCAATATTCATACTTTCTGCTACAATAGTTTTATAACGCCTATGGAAGAAACACAGAAATCTCAAAAAACAGTACTTGTTGTCGAGGATGAGCGCCAGCTCGCAAATGCCGTAAAAGAGGCGCTTGCTGTCCATGATTTCAACGTTGTTATGGCGCGTACGGCAGAAGAGGGAATTGCGCAGCTGAAGAATCTTAAAACAGTTGATGCGATTTGGCTCGATCATTATCTGATGGGAACCTCCAATGGACTCGATTTCGTTATTCAAATTAAGAGTGATCCCGAATGGAGCAAGATTCCTGTATTCATCGTTTCTAATACAGCATCGCAGCAGAATGTCCACTCCTATATTAGACTTGGCGTGACCAACTACTATACGAAAGCCGACTACGATATCGGGCAGATCATCAATGACCTTAAGTTTACACTTGATAAGGGTGAGCACATACCAGTCACTCAGTAATCAATACCACAATGACAACATTATTGAACAAAAAAATATTGGTTACCGAAGACGAAGCACCACTTCGTAATGCGGTTTCAGACATCCTCAATTTTGAGGGATTCACTGTCTTTCAGGCGAAGAATGGTCAAGAGGGATTGGAGATCGCACTTCGCGAACATCCTGATCTTATCCTTCTCGATCTCATCATGCCCGTTATGGATGGTCTGACTATGCTTGAAAAGCTCCGTGAGGATGAGTGGGGAAAAACTGCAGCAGTCATCTTGCTTACGAACATTAATGACCCTGAGAAGGTCGCCCAAGCAACTGAAGCGGGTACCTACGACTTCCTTGTGAAGTCTGATTGGAACATTGAGGATGTGGTGGGGAAGATTAAGACACGCTTAGGAATTACAACAGCTTCATAAATTGACGAACTTCTTCTGAAGCTATAAAAAACGACCCTCTTGGTCGTTTTTTGATTAATAATACCTAAGCCTTGAAGAGTTCCTGACCCTGAGCAGTATCTTTTACAATGATGCCGTGCCTAGTGAGAAGTTCATCACGCAGCTTGTCTGCGGTTGCCCAATCCTTGCTGTCACGGGCACGCTTACGCTCTGCAAGTAGGTGGTCGACTTCATTGCTTGTCTGTATTTTCTCCTCTTTCCACTCCAGAAGCTTGAGGCCAAGTAGGCCATCGATAGCCCTAATTGTTGATTTTATCTCAGTAGAGTGTACCGTTGTGTCGATCATTAGGTCGTGAATAAGCGCGATGACACGAGAAGTATTGAGATCATTGTTGACATAGAGTGTCGCTCTTTCCAGGGCTTTCAAATTAGGGGAGTTATTTCCTTCTGGAAGAGAAGCGATTTCCTTACGAAGGCGATCATATGCGCGTTGTGCGCCGAGTACTGCTTCAAAGGTGAAGTTTGCCTGTGTGCGATAGTGGCTGGTAAGTAGCCAGTAGCGATATCCAAGTGGACTAATACCGTGACTTGCAAGGTCGCCTACGCGATAGGTGTTACCGAGTGACTTACTCATCTTCTGGTTGTCGACATTCATGAAAGCAGCGTGCATCCAAATGTTCGCAAATGGTTTTCCTGTAGAGCACTCACTCTGCGCAATCTCATTGGTATGATGAACGGGAATATGATCCACACCTCCCGTATGAATGTCGAGTGTCTGTCCAAGATATTTCATTGCCATTGCAGAGCACTCAATATGCCAGCCCGGAAATCCTCGTCCCCATGGAGCATCCCACTCTTGCGCTCTTGAACCTGTGCCTCCGTGGAACTTCCAGAGTGCGAAGTCGGTAGGGTTACGTTTTTCACCTAATTCGACACGCTCTCCGGCCGAGAGCCCAGCGATATCTAAGTGTGCGAACTCACCATAACGAGGGAATTTTGCAGTATCGAAGTAGACTCCATCACTCGTCTTGTAGGTATATCCTTTTGATTCCAAATCAAGGATAAGCGCAATCTGCTCAGCAATGTGTTGTGTCGCTCTAGGGAAGTGGTGAGCGTGTTTTATATTAAGCGCATCAAGATCTGCCATGAATGCATTGGTATAACGCGCGATAATGTCTTCGATCGCAATACCTTCCCGTTTTGCACCAAGCTCCATTTTATCTTCACCCTCATCGCCATCAGAGACAAGGTGTCCGACATCAGTAATATTAATGATTTGAAGCGTCTCTAGCCCATTCCATTCCAGCATGCGACGAAGCGTGTCTGCAAAAACATACGCACGCATGTTTCCAATATGTGCATAGTTATAGACCGTCGGCCCACAATGATAGAGCGTCACTTTCGGTGGATGTATAGGCTTAAGCTGTTCAGTTGTTCGTGATTTCGTATTGTAGAGCTGGATTTGCTGCATAGAATTAGTCGTTATGCTTTCGATAGTAGCGGAGTGCGATTCCGGTCATGAGTCCGACAGTGAGGATAATAGAGAGCACAAGCCAAAAACCAAAGCGATGATCGACGAGCGGCATGAACTCTGGCCTCATACTGAAAACTCCTGCGGTGAGTGTTGCAAGAAAGACAGGGAGAGAAAGCGTGGTCAGCGAGCGCATTGCTGTGCTTGTTTTGCCGGCAAGGAGTGAGTCATTTGTGCCACGGAGTGCAACAACCATTTCCTTACGGTCTTCGAGCTTCTCCTCGACTTTGAGATATTCTGTAGTGAGCTCGTGCGCCCAATGTCGATAATCTTCTCCAAAGAAGGCGACTGACTCATTCGCGAAGGAGTTGAGCATGCTGCGGTGGTTACGAAGGGCACGATGATAGAGGAGTACATCACGTTGAATCAGAGATAGTTCCTTGACCATGTGATATTCGTGCCCAGCAAAGATTTTCTCCTCCGCATGCCCAATACGCTCACCAATCAAGGAAAGTGCGATAGAAGTTGATTCATAGAGTTTTCGGAGCATGAAAAAGAGGATGAAACCCGCGTGTTCATTTGGTGGATTTTTCTCAAGGATTGCATTCACTTCGAACGCCTTTGCGAAGTAGTGCAATGGATCGAGTGCGTCATAGCGTGTCGTGATAAGGAAATTCTTACCAACAATGAAGTCGACTTCGTGAATTGCATGCGCACGCTCATGGTGAGGGACTGGGAAGTGGAGAATGAGGTAGATACAGTTTTCATAGCTATCCACTTTTTGCCTCAGTGAGGCAGTAAGGAGGTCGTCACGCAAGATAGGGTGTAGTGAAAACTCTTCGCCGAGTATATGTATCTCTTCACGTGAAGGTTTGTCGACATCTATCCAGGTGATTTCACCATATGTATATCGTGTGATCATACAAGCATCATTATAACATACGATAATGAAAATACGCTTTGTTTTGCTTGTGAATCCGGAGATTCTTGTAGTACTTCATGAATGATAATTATTATCCTCTTGTGTATTGACGGTTCATGCCTTTTTCTACATAATGTAGGTATAATGAAACAGCTAAGAGAGCGCCTGAGTACGCGCACTGGAATATATATTCTCGTAGGAATTTCTTTGTTTGTTGGAGGAATAACCATTGGATACTACCGTGCACCTGAAGTAAGTAAGGTCGCTGGAGTCATTAACGTGACCTCACCTATCAGTACTTCGCCTGCGGAGGCATCTTCAGGCACAGTCAAATGTACTGATGCAAAAGGGAAGGATGTGCCATGCACGGATACGTCACTCGTCAAAGAACAGACAGTTTCTATTCCTGGCTCATCGGTTGCAGACTTCAATCAATTTTGGAGGGCATGGAATATGATTAACGATCGCTATGTTCCCGTAAAGGGCAAAGAGGCGACGAATCAGGAGAAAGTTTGGGGTGCTATTGCTGGTCTTACGCAGTCGCTCCAGGATCCCTATTCATTCTTTTTGCCACCAAAGGAAAAGACATTGTTTGAGCAGGATGTGAATGGTTCTTTTGGGGGTGTGGGGATGCAGATTGGACTTAAGGATAATATTGCCACGGTTATAGCACCTCTTAAAGACTCACCAGCAGAACGTGCAGGTATCTTGAAGGGAGACAAGATCTTGATTGTCGACGGAGCAACAACTTCGGAGATGACCCTTGATTCAGTGCTTGCAAAGATCCGTGGAAAGATTGGTGAGAAAGTACATTTGGTCATTCGACATCCAGACGCGACGAATAATTCAAATATCGATATTGTGCGAGAGGAAATTCAGGTACCTACGATTGATACCGAAAAGAAGGATGGTGTATTCATTATTCACCTTTATGGTTTTCCTCAGACTGGCCCAAAGCTCTTCCGTAATGCTTTGAAGGAATTTGCAAACTCAGGCACTGAAAAGCTGATTATCGATGTGCGTGGTAATCCTGGAGGATATCTTGAAGTTGCTGTAGACATGGCATCATGGTTCCTGCCTTCTGGAAAAACAGTTGTTGAGGAGCGTGGCCGTGGTGCAGAGTCACAGGTGTACCGCAGTGCAGGTTATGATCCATTCCCATCAAATTTCAAGATAGCAATGCTTATCGATGGTGGATCTGCCTCGGCAGCAGAGATTCTTGCGGGTGCGTTGCAGCAAAATGGTGTTGCGACACTTATTGGGACAAAGTCATTTGGAAAGGGAAGCGTACAAGAGCTCATTCCGATTTCACCTGAGACTTCCTTGAAACTCACTATTGCTCGATGGATAATGCCTAATGGTAAGACATTGTCTGATGGTGGCATTGACCCTGATATTGCAGTTGAGATCTCTAAGGATGACGTTGCAAAAGGACGTGACCCGCAGCTTGATCGTGCAATCTTGTTTATGAACACAGGGAAATGATTAAACATAGGCATATATTTGCCTATGTTTTTTTGTGCAGACATCCACTTGCAAATTTACAAAAGCATGGTATCTTAACCCTACCACTATGTGCCCCGTGGACATTTTATTTTGTCTATAAAAGCACTAGATAATAAATCAATACATATATGAAGGTAATACTTTTGCAGAATGTCCCAAAGGTGGGAAAGAAGTACGAGCTTGTAGAGGTTGCCCCAGGTTACGCACGCAACTTCCTTGTTGCTCGTGGTCTCGGTGAAATCATCACTCGTGTCAATGTTGGTCGCGTAGAAGAGCTCCAGAAGCGTCGCTCACTCGAGGCAGTTAAGGAAGCTGCTCGTCTTGAGAAGGCCCTCGCTACGCTCGCAGCTACAAAGCTTTCATTCGCTAGAGAGGCAAATGAAGAAGGTCATCTTTATGCACAGGTCACCATGCATGATATCGCTGAGGCAATCGAGAAGGCAACTGAAGTTGCTATCCCAGTTGCGCAGATCCATGCAGCGCACCAGATCAAGTCAGTTGGTGAGCACCAGGTAAAGGTACAGGTAGGGGAGAAAACGGTAGAAATCACCCTCGACGTTACTGCGCTTGCAGCATAATCCTTAAAACCACGGTTCCCGTGGTTTTTTGTATCAAAAAGTATAGGCGTAAAATTACGGCAAGTTATAGCCATGACAGAGCTATTGACAATATAGAAATAAGTGATATAATGTTCACAGAGTTCGTAGTGTAGATGGGACCGTCTCATCTAGCTATCGTTCTTCAACATTCAGTACAATCTTCCCTTATGGAGGAATACCATGAAGAAGTTCATGACCATCTGCGCACTCGTTGCGCTGTCCGCCATTTCCGCCTTCGCCCAGGCCCAGCCCAAGAAGTGGGTGCTCCCGAGCGCGTTCCCGGCCGCCAGCAACAGCTCGGCGTCCGTGAACAACACGAAGAAGCAGTCCGTCTTCGCGACGAAGGAAGAAGCCCGTGCCGCCTACCGGTCCGGAAACTTCTCCTTCTACGTCCCGACGCATCTCGGCATGACCGAGAGGCGGCCAATCGACGGCGTCCACACGAAGGCCTACTCGCTCGAGCGTGATACGCTCGCCGAGCTCTTCGTCTTCGGCAACAAGTACGCCTGGGTAGTGCTCCAAGAGGGCACTGTCTGCCGGTTCGACCTGGACAGCAATGGCCAGCCGCTTCCGACGCCCTATGCGCATCACTCCTGTGGGAACCCGATCAAGTCGATCGACTACCCCGAGGCGAAGGTGACGACGCAAGTCGTTCCTGCTGCTCCTGCTACTCCGGTTGTCGTTCAGGCTCCGGCCCCGCAGGTGTTCGTTCAGGTGCCCGCGCCCCAGATCACTCTGGTGCCCGCGCCCCCGACCTACATCACTGCGCCGGCTCCTCAGGTGACGGTGCAGCAGCAGGCTCCCGCTCCGATCTACGGACCTGCGCGGCCTTCCGTGCTGCCCAACGATCGTTTCTATGATCGGAAGCCCATGTTCCAGGAGCCGATGCCGGCTGTCCCCGAGGTCAAGAAGCTTCACTGGGGCTGGAAAGCTCTGGGTGCTGCCATTCTCGGGTTCGCGGTCTACAAGGCCCTGGACCACAAGAAGGACACCCCGCAGCAGCGTGCGGTCGTCACTGACCCCCCGACTGGTGCGGCAAACGGTGGATTCTCCATCGTCTTCTAGGAATTGTACTGTTCAAGATCTGCCCCCGTCCCGCTATGCGGTACGGGGGTATTTTTTTTATATGTAATATGTACAAAAATGAAAATATATCAAAATAACTGGACATTAGGGTACATTTTGATAGTCTTCTGAGACAGAGTATTACTTACCCTTTGGGGTCTTGACAATATAGTATTATCTGGTACAATACTTACACTATGCAATTCACCGCAAAGATCAACAAACTCGCACTTAGTCTCCTTGTCGTAACGGGACTTTTTGCGCATACTTCCGCAGCACTTGCAGCAACGTCCTCTGTGACCTGCAATGCAGCTACGCTTAATGGTCATACCGCAACAACTGTTTTCCCAGTAACCGTATGGTTCGAGTGGGGAACAAATTCAAGCGCGGTTACAGGAGGTAACGGAACAAAGACCGCATCGCAAACACTTTCTGCGAATGCTTCTTTCAGTGCGCCTCTTTCTGGCTTGAATGAGAATACAACTTATTACTACCGTGCGATGGCACAGGATCATATTGGTCCTCTCGCTGGTGCGGTCGTGTCATTTACGACTCCTCCATGTGGTGGACAGGGTCAGCTTCCAAGCGTTACTACAAATAGTGCTTCGAATGTTGATAACTACTCTGCGACACTCAATGAATACGTCGATCCCCGTGGCTCAAACGGCTCACGTTGGTTCGAGTATGGAACAAGTCAGGGTAATCTTTCAAACTCAACTTCACGCGTAAATATTTCTGCACCAGGAAATGGCTCAGCATATATTTCGAACTTGAGTACGAATACAACCTATTACTTCCGTGCAGCAGGATCAAACGATCAGGGTACGGTGTATGGACAGATTCTCTCGTTCACTACTAATGGTGGCACGAATGGTCAGCGTCCAACAGCGTCAACAAATAGCGCTTCTGGCGTATCTTTGAGTGATGCAACACTTAATGGCTATGTGGATCCTAACGGAACAAACGATACTGTTCGTTGGTTCGAGTGGGGTTCAGGTTATTACGGTTTCGACAACTCAACTTCGCAGGTGAATATAAGCAATGCAGGAAATGTTTCTGCATATCTCCCAAATCTTTCTGCAAACACAACCTATCGTTTTCGTGTGGTTGCACAGAATAGCTACGGTACTTCATATGGTACAACCATGACGTTCAGGACCAATGGTGGCTCGAATGGTCAGGTTCCTACTGCTACGACTCGTAGCGCATCAAGCGTTGATAATTATTCAGCAACCCTGAATGGTTATGTTGATCCAAATGGTGCAAGTGATACTGCTCGTTGGTTTGAGTATGGTACAAGTCAGGGGAATCTCTATAATTCAACCTCTCGCGTAAATATTGGTTATGCAGGTGATGCGTCAGCATATATCTCAAGCCTTTCAGCGAACCGTACATACTACTTCCGTATCGTTGCCCAGAACAGTCAGGGTACGACCTATGGTCAGGTGCTTTCATTCACTACGAACAACGGTGGTGACAATAATGATCAGCTTCCTACGGTAAACACAAACAGTGCTTCGAGTATCGATAACTATTCAGCTACACTGAACGGTTACGTGGGTACAAATGGTTCATCATACAACACGACACGTTGGTTTGAGTATGGCACAAGTCAGGGAAATCTCTATAACTCGACTTCTCATGTCAACATGAGTAATTCGGGCAGTATCTCTGCATACATCTCGAATCTTCAGACGAACACAACGTACTACTTCCGTGCAGTTGCTCAGAATAGTCAGGGTACCGTCTATGGTCAGGTGCTTTCATTCACGACAAATGGTGGAGGCGGTGGTGGATATTCAAACTTGCCTTTGGTGACGACACGCTCCGCAAATAACGTATTTGCTTCAGCCGCACTCATCAATGGTTATGTTGATGCAAATGGTTCAGGTAGCGCATCAGGTTGGTTCGAGTGGGGTACCAATCAAAACCTCTCGAATACAACTTCGCGTACCTCAATCGGTAGCGGTAGTTCAAATATTTCATCAAACCTCACCGGTCTTTCACAAAATACAACCTACTACTACCGTGCAGTAGGACAAAATGATCAGGGTACAGTACGTGGAAGCATCTTGTCATTCACGACTTCAAACACAGGAAATACAGACGATGGTGCTGCTCCAACAGCAATCACTACACTTCCTACACAGATTACGGGAACGAGTGCAATGCTCAATTCACTTGTCTTGAATAATGGTAACGATGTCGCACGTGCATGGTTTGAGTGGGGAACTACTCAGGCGCTCGCACGTACAACAAGCCCCGTAAGCATTGGTACCGCACCATCTGCGCGCCATGCTGAGACGGTCTATGGTCTTGTGAGTGGTACAACATACTACTTCCGTGTAGTTGCAGAGAATAGCCATGGTAAGAACTATGGAATCATTCGCAGCTTCGTTGCGCGTAGTCCAGTAGTAGTGGTTACCCCAAAACCAACTCCAAAGCCTACAACACCAGTAAGGATTGTTGAGCGTATTGTCGAGAAGCCAGTCTTGGTACATGCAGAAGGCGTAAATAGCCTCGTCATGCTCACTATCACTGGTGGATCAGATACAATCACAAAGGGCGAGGATCGCACCTATCATGTCACCTGGACAAATGACAGCACTCAGAATTTGAGCAATGTCGTCCTCCGTGTACTCGTTCCTCAGACCATGACGTTCAAGAGCTCAGATGATGGTACGTTCTCGAAAGCGGACAGTACGCTCACGCTTGAACTTGATAAGCTCAGCGTTGGTGAGTCTGGAGAAACGAATCTTGTCCTGAATGGTGGTGGCACACTCAAGGTTGGTGATCTCGTGGTGACAACTGCGAATATGGTCTATACCGATGAATCAAGTGTTCAGGGTGATGCACTTGCATATACAACGCAGCGCGTTGTTGAAGGCGGTGCAGTACTCGGTGCAAGTGTCGGTGCAGCTTCATTCCCAATGATGCTTCTCGGCTGGTTGCTCCTCATCATCCTTGTCATGATTCTTATCATCCTCACGATGCACCTTTATAGGAAGCTCAAGGAGGGAGGTGAGTCATCTTCAAACTAAACAAAAAACTCACACGCAAGTGTGAGTTTTTTGTTTCGCATCGTGAATTTGCAAACAAAAGATTTGGGATGAAGTTGTGCTCGCTGGAGGTGTTCCGACCGAAGGAGACGTAGTTGCCTACGGCAACGAGGCGGAGCGCCGAAGCGTGAGCGCAAATTCGCCCAAATATTTTCGTTTAATTTTAAACTCCCCAAGAGGGGAGTTTAAAATTATGCTGCGAGATATGCCATCTTATGGCTCTTACGGTTACCGTCGAAACCGATCTTGCGAACGGTCTTGAACTTAACGGTGCCATCCTTCACTGCATAGAGTGTGTGATCCTTGCCCACTTTGACACCCTCACCGGCTACAACGCGAGTACCACGCTGGCGAACAATGATGTTGCCAACGATTGCCTTCTGTCCGTCATGGAGCTTAACGCCAAGATATTTTGGCTTTGAGTCGGTGAGGTTTCTAGCGGTACCTCCGGCCTTTTTGGTCGACATGGTGTATTGGGGTTATGGATAAATTACGCCTTACACACGAGGTGCACAACGTGATGACTAGTATAGCAGAAAGTTAGAAAATATCAAGTGGATAGGCCGGGTAATAAGCAAAAACACAGCGGATGGCGATTTGGCAAAAAATATCCCTAAATAGCGTAGTCCTGAGAGCTTACGCGCAAATGCACCTATGGGAGCGTATTCATCTCACTGCGTCACAAGGATATTGATCTCAGAGGAAAAATATTTTCATTACTATTTCCTAAATATGATTATGGAAATGAAATATTGCAGCAGGCAATATATTTTGCGTGAACGCAAGTGTAAGGCATTTTACACTATACTTTGAATAGTGGCTCTGTTGAGAGGTTACTTTAGTGTTCGCTATATACTTATGTAAATAAGATAGATATCCACATAATTTGCACATAAGTTACAATTGACACTGTAGTGCAGTTTGTGTATACTAACCTAGCTTACCAGTCATTAATGACAACAATTTCATTGTCATTGGTGGTATGTTAATAATAAAATAACGCGTAATGAAAAAGTACACGAAGAAGAACATTCATTCTCCAATTGAGAATACTCTTCAGGTTATCGGCAGCAAGTGGACAGTATTGATTATCCGCGAGCTCATGGACGGCACACGTCGTTTCGGTGAACTCGAGCGCGCCCTGACCGGTATCAGCCCACGTACACTCTCAATGCGCCTCGGTGACATGGAGGGCCATGGCATTATCGAGCGTAAGGTCTTCCCAGAAGTACCACCACGCGTAGAGTACAAGCTCTCACCACTTGGCAAGACTCTTGAGCCAGTCCTCAAGACCATGTCAAACTGGGGTTCAGCAGTCAAGAAATAGTTTTACTATCGTTGACGCACACACACGCAACAATAAACATACAAACAGATGCGCCGTAAGGCGTTTTTTGTTTTGGCCTTGTAATTCGTTCATTTTTGCTTTACTATGCCCCTATATGTCACTTTCTATTGGTATCGTCGGCTTACCGAATGTCGGCAAATCGACGTTGTTTAATGCGCTCACGAAGAAAGGCGCTGAAACTGCAAACTATCCATTCTGTACGATTGATCCATCGGTCGGCGTTGTCACTGTTCCTGATGAGCGACTTTATAAACTCGCAGATTTTTCGAAGACCCTACGTACGATCCCTGCAATCGTTGAATTTGTTGATATCGCAGGGTTAGTGAAAGGTGCATCTGAGGGTCAAGGTCTTGGGAATAAATTTCTCACAAATATTCGCGAGACTGATGCAATCGCAGAGGTAGTCCGAATTTTTGAGGATAGTGAAATCATTCACGTCGATGGAAAGATTGATCCGGTGCATGATATTGAGGTCATCAACATGGAGCTTATTCTTGCTGACTTGCAGACCGTTACGAATCGTGAGCAGAATCTTCTTCGTGATGTGAAGCGAGGTGACAAGCTTGCAATCAAGGAAGATGGACTCGTGAAGCAGCTTCGTGCAGTGCTTGAGTCTGAGAAGCTTGCAAATACACTTGTACTTACTGATCCAGAGGAGCAGAAGATCGTGAAGCAACTCAACTTGCTGACCATGAAGCCTTTTCTCTATATTCTCAACAAGAAGGCGGGGGGACGTAATCTCGATGAGATGGATGATCCACGATTTGCTGCCTTGCTCGCATATCTTAAGGAGCATCATGCAACATATGTTATTGTGGACGCGCGTATTAGCGAGGAGCTCAACGCATTCGAAGGAGAGGAGCGCAAGCAGTTCGCTGATGAACTTGGTGTAAAGGACGATGGTATTGATAAGCTCATTCGTGCAGGATATGACCTTCTAGGTCTCATGATGTACTTCACGACAGGGGTGCAGGAGACGAGAGCCTGGACAATTAAACGCAATTCAACTGCACCTGTTGCGGGAATGGCGATCCATACCGACTTCAAAGATAAGTTTATTCGTGCGGAAATCGTGAACTGGGAGGCACTCATTAATGCAGGTTCATATGCAGCAGCGCGCGAGAAGGGACTTGTGCGCACTGAAGGGAAGGAGTATGTCGTTCAGGATGGAGATGTTATAGAATTCAAAATTTAAGAAAAAATCACACTTTTGTGTGATTTTTTCTTTTACTGCATGGATTACACTAATGAAACTAACAACATTTGTGGAATATCTGTAGTTGTCACCCTTATGCACATGTATTTTCCTAATTTCACATGTTATACTTGTGCCAGCACGCGACGCGCGTTTTTCTACATGCCACGAGTTCCACGTATATTAATGTTGGGTTGGGAGTTGCCACCATACAATAGTGGTGGTCTTGGGGTGGCCTGTGAGGGCCTCACTCGAGGACTCGCTGAGCAAGGAGTAGAAATTCATTTCCTCCTCCCGTTTTCTGGTAAAGATGACACTCATGGCTATATGAATGTGCACTCAATGGTGAATGCACAAACAACCGACAAGGAAACACTCAAAGCATATGCAAGACTGCTTGCATCACCATATATGACTGAGAAGGAGTATACGGAATTACTCCTTCGAACTCCCGGGCTTTCTCTTTACGGTGCTTCACTTTTTCAACTCGTGGAGCTTTTTGTCGATTATGCGGACCGCATGTCGAAGTCAATTGATTTTGATATCATCCATGCTCACGACTGGTTGACCTACCTTGCAGGAGTGAAGATTAAAGAACGCACGGGAAAACCACTTGTTGTCCATGTTCATGCTACGGAGTATGACCGAACCGGAGATAATCCTAATCCACGTATTCGTGATATTGAGCTCATGGGGCTCCATGCTGCGGACGCGGTCATCACCGTGTCTGGTCATACGAAAAACATAGTACAAATGCGTTATGGCGTCCCAGGAAGCAAGATTTACGTTGTGCATAATGGTGTGCTGCCTGTTGTTCCCGTAAAGAGACTTCCTCCAGGAATCGGTTTACTGCGTGCTCAAGGAAACAACATTGTGCTTTTCGTCGGTCGCATCACGATTCAGAAGGGTCCTGAGTATTTCATCCAAACGGCAAAGCGCGTACTTGAGTACGTACCAAAGACCATCTTTCTCGTTTCTGGATCAGGTGACATGGAGCACCAAATGATGAATCTTGCTGCAGAGCTTGGTATTTCATCTCAGGTTTTGTTTACAGGATTTCTGCGCGGAGACGAACTCATGGAAACCTATGGAAGCTCCGATATTTATATTATGCCTTCCGTATCTGAGCCGTTTGGTATTACTGCACTTGAGGCTGCGCAGCATGGAGCAGCGCTACTACTCTCAAAGCAGTCAGGTGCACGTGAGGTTATTGCAGGAGCATTTACTGCTGACTTCTGGGATATCGATGAGATGGCGAATGCAGTGGTGGCCATATTGCGTAGTCCAGGTCTTCGCAAAACAATGCGTGAGCATGCCAAAGATGATGCATCTAGGGCAACCTGGGATCTTGCTGCGGAAAAGACGAATGAGGTCTATCGTTTGTTTCTCTAGTTTTCATTAAATAATTCTCTACTTATAAACTGACCATGCCCTCAATTTGCTTCTATTTTCAGATTCACCAGCCGTATCGTGTCAAAAAGATGCGTGTTTTCGATGTCGGAGAGACTGATAACTATTTCGATGAGGAAGGGGATACTCTTCGCAATAATCGTGCTATAGCAGAAAAGGTTGCGCGCAAATCGTACATTCCAATGTTGCGTGTTTTGCGTGATCTTTTAGTGCAGTACCCAGAATTCAAGTTCACATTTTCTATCTCAGGTGTCGCTTTACAGCAATTCGAGGCATGGATTCCTGAGATCATCGACATGTTACGCGACCTTGCGCTTACCGGAAGGGTTGAGTTCCTTAGTGAAACCTCTCATCACTCGCTATCATTCCTCTATTCACCAAAGGAATTTCGTAAGCAGGTAGAATCGCACCGCAATCACATCGAGCGTCTTTTTGGGGTCACACCAACATCATTCCGAAACACTGAACTTATCTATAACAATGCACTTGCAAAGGAAGTGGAAGACATGGGTTTCACTGCAATCCTCGCGGAAGGTTGGGATCCACTTTTGGGAGATCGTACACCAAACCAAGTCTATCAGGCTCCAAATGTCTCACGTATTGTCACGCTCGTGAAAAACTATCGACTCTCTGATGATATCGCTTTTCGCTTCAGTAATCAGGGTTGGACGAGCTGGCCACTTACTTCAGAGAAGTTTGCAAATTGGGTGCATAGTGTTGCGGGTAATGGGGAGCTGATTAATCTCTTCATGGATTTTGAAACTTTTGGTGAGCACCAGTGGGAGGACACGGGAATCTTTAATTTCATGCGTGCACTTCCTGGTGCCATTCTCCAGCACCCTGACTTTGATTTTGTGACCGTGACCGAGGCAGCGCAGCGATATCCTGTGCGAGGTATCTATGACGCACACGCTCCAGTCACATGGGCTGACACCGAACGTGACCTTACTGCATGGATGGGTAATCCAATGCAGCTTGAGGCTCTTCGCTCTGTCTACTCACTTGAAGATGCAGTACATGAGTCAGGTGATGCTGCTGTGCTCGAAGATTGGCGCAAGTTGCAGACTTCCGATCATTTCTACTATATGTGTACGAAGTATTTCGCTGATGGCGATGTGCATAAATACTTCAGTCCATTCGACACACCTTATGAGGCATTTGTCGCATATAATAATGCGCTCGCGGATCTCCGTAGTCGACTCCACATCCATTTACGTTCGAAATAATAGTATAATACATATACATGCGTTCTTTTGCATACGGAAACGGCACCACACTCATTATGCTCGACAATTACGGAAGACTCCGTGATTGTTATTTTCCGTACGTTGGACTCGAAAACCATATCGGCGGGGGATTGCTCCATCGTATTGGAGTCTGGGTTGATGACACATTTTCATGGACAGATGATGATACTTGGGAAATTGTCTGCGCATCTGATGCCGCTAATACTGGGCATATTGCAATGTATTCGGCGCGCCTCCAGCTTGAGTTGCAATTCACTGATGTGCTCTATAACGGTAAGGAGATATTCATTCGCCGCATTGCGATACTGAATAAGAATGAGCGCTCTCGTACGGTGCGTCTCTTTTTCAACTCGCAATTTGAGATAGCAGCAACTGCACGTGGCGATACGGCATATTATGACCCTCAAGCAAATGCAATCATTCACTATGAAGGATCGAGAGCATTTCTTGTTTCTGGAGTTGTTGATGATAAAGGACCCTCAGATTGGACGGTTGGTATTTTCCAAATAGAAGGCAAGGAGGGTACATATAGAGACGCAGAAGATGGAATACTTTCAAAGAATCCCATCGAACATGGACGGGTCGACTCAACATTCGCTCTCGAGGCACAGATAGGGTCTCATTCTTCAAAGATATATACACAGTGGCTCTGTATGGCTGAGTCGGTTGAAGCTGTTGTCGACATGCATCATGATGTTATTCAGCGCACCCCTGAGTACATTTCGCTTTCCGCAAAGAACTACTGGCATGCATGGGTTTCTCGTACGAAGTGGGATTATTATGCGCTTCCTACTTCTGTAATTGATCTCTTCATTAAGTCACAATTTCTCATTCGCTCACATGCAGACAAGAATGGAGGAGTCATCGCTTCGGGTGATACTGACATGCTTCAAGGTGGACGTGATACGTATTGCTATATTTGGCCGCGTGATGGTTCTTATATCTCAAGTGCATTTTCTCTTGTTGGTGATTTTCCTGCATCACGAAGGTTCTTCGAGTTTTGTGCAAAAGCAGTAACGGAGGATGGCTACCTCATGCATAAATATCGACCCGATGGATCCCTTGGATCATCGTGGCATGGATGGATGGTGAATAGTCATCGCGAACTACCAATCCAAGAGGATGAAACAGCACTAGTGCTCTGGAGTCTTTGGGAATACTGGAAAGATACTCGAGATCTCGAATTTATCGAAAATATATACGATAGTTTCATCAAGAAGGCTGCATATTTCCTCACGGCACACCGCGATCCGTATACAGGTCTTCCAAGACCTTCCTATGATCTCTGGGAGGAACGTTTTGGAGTACATACATACACCGTCGCTGCAACCTATGCAGGGCTTTGGGCAGCAGCGCAGTTTGCTACAATGCTCGGCAAAGATCGTAGTGCATCAGATTTTTTGCACATTGCGTACAACATTCGACCTGCACTCATGCAGCATCTTTACAATGAAGAAACAGGTTTGTTCTATCGTTCGCTCACTATAGATGATGCGGGAGTCATACACAAAGATGATACTGTGGACGCATCAAGCGCTTATGGTGTCTTCATGTTCAAGGTGCTTGAGGCAGACGATGAGCGACTGATAAAGGCAATGAAGAAGGCAGAGGAGTTACTCACTGTGCAGACTCCAATAGGTGGGATTGCACGATACGCGGGGGATAAGTACTACAAAAAGGCGAATAGTCCGCATAGTAATCCTTGGATCATCACCACATTATGGTGGTCTCAATATGCGATAGCAAGAGCGGTAACAGATGACGACCTTGACCCTGTGCGCAAGGCACTTGAGCGCGTTGCTCGTTTTGCAGGACCGACCGGCATCCTCCCTGAACAGATTGATCCTCAAACAGGTGGTCCCGTTTCCGCATCCCCATTAGTGTGGAGTCATGCGGAATATGTGCGTACTGTAGTGCAGTATTTGCAAAAATGCAGGGCTCTTGGGATTATCGATGAAACAAACTACTAGTATGAAATTCGTATATACTGCGCAAAATGTGCCGAAAGGTGTCATTCCTGCTCCAGCTCTTGGCCTCCTTGAGCAATTGAGTGGTTTTTCTCAGAAAACGAGTGGTGAATACAAAGAGCAGATTGAAGTACTCCGCGTGCCATTCGATGGAATGATGCTGAGTGAGTCATCGAGAATGGCGCAAAAAATGAATACCTCATCATTGCGTGTAGTTTTTGTTGTAGGTATCGGTGGTTCAAGTCTTGGAACTCGCGCAATTACCGAGGCATTAAACACTCGCGGTAAGTTCACCGAAATAGTATTTCTAGAGTCTCTTAGTGGGCACAAGCTCAGTGAGATTCAGGCTCGATGCATGTCATTACACTCAGCGGATGAATTTGTCATTAATATCATTTCAAAGGCAGGCGCAACGACAGAAACAATCGCTAACTTTAGCATTCTAACGAACTTTCTTTCTCATATTAGTGGGTGGCAAAAACGAGTTGTGGTAACCACTACCTCAAGCAGTGAATTAGCGAAGCTTGCTCAGGCAGAAAAATACGAGCTGCTCTATATGCCCCAAGTCATATCTGGAAGATACTCCGTATTCACTCCAGTAGGACTTTTTCCTTTGGTTCTCTGTGGGTATCCTGTGCAAGATATTCTCGAGGGTGCTCGCGATGTGCAACAACTGCTCAATAGCCCTCATGATCCAACAAGACGTTTGGTCGAAGATATCCTCGGATCAATGCAGAACGGTGGTCACATTATCGATTTCTTCTTCTTTAACGCAGAACTCGAAGACTTGGGTAAGTGGGGAAGGCAACTCTATGCAGAAAGCCTCGGGAAGACATTTGATCGCAGTGGACGCGAAGTGCATACCGGAATTACGCCTACCGTCTCCATAGGATCAGAGGACTTGCACTCAATGGTACAACTTTACTATGGGGGGCCACGTGATCGGATCACCTTGCTCTTGCCGCCACTTGGTGGAGATAAGCACGTTGTTCCTCATCACCCGTTCACAAAACTTGTCCCTGGAATAGATAGTAGAACTACGGATGAAATCAATACTGCTATCTACACAGGAGTCGCTGCAGCATTTCGTAGTAACAAGATTCCATTCGGTGAAGCAACTTTCCCTGGACTCAATGCACATATGATTGGAGCATTCATGCAGTGGCAGATGCAAACCGTTGCAACACTTGCTGAGGCACTCAATATCTGCGCGTTCGATCAACCTAATGTCGAAGATTATAAAAAAGTAACCCACAGCTTATTGCTCAGAAACTAATATGACATACGCACTCTATGATATTGGCGGTACAAAAACACGAATCGCTATAAGTCGCGATGGGGCTACTTTTGAAGATCCAACAATAATCAATACGCCAAAAGACTATCGTGAAGGTATTGAACAGATCGCAAAAATAACCAAGGAGCTTGCGGGTGAACCCATTACGGCTGCTGGAGGCGGTATTGCTGGTGTATTGTCGAGAGATCGCTCGCTCTACCTTGGGGGACCAAATCTTTTAGGCTGGGGTGGGCGTGCAATACCACAACTGCTCTCAGAAAAACTCGGATGTCCTGTATTTCTTGAAAATGACACCGCAATAGTCGGACTCGGTGAAGCTTATCATGGCGCAGGTAAGGGCGGTGATATCGTTGTATACATGACAATATCTACAGGCGTTGGTGGTGTTCGCATTGTGCATGGAGATATTGATGTATCTGTGTTTGGTTTTGAGCCGGGTCATCAAATCATTGATGCAGGCGGAGCGTTACATAAGGGCGTTGGCGGTTATGGCGTTGATCTTGAGGGATATATTTCGGGCAGTGCAGTTGAAATGCGTTATGGTAAAAAGCCATTCGAGATCACTGACCCTGAATTTTGGGACGAGATGGCACGACTTCTTGCCTATGGTCTCAATAATACGATCGTCCACTGGTCACCGGATATCGTAGTCTTGGGCGGCTCAATGATGAAACAAATTGGTATTCCTGTTAACCGAGTGAGGGAACATCTCTCGGGTATGCTTCACATCTACCCCCAGCTTCCTCGCATTGTCAAAGCAGAGCTCGGTGATATTGGAGGGATTTACGGTGCACTCCACTTTGTTGATCATCGTTATCGCGAAACAATACGCTCAAAGAAGCTAATGCAAAATGATGGAGAATTGAAGAAATAAACCGCGCTTGCGGTTTTTTCGTGCAGTAAACTCGGAAATACGCTATACTCCAAAAATGAAGTTTTCAATCAAGAAAAGACTCGCAGGAACACTCGGACGTGTCGGCGAAATTACAACCCCACATGGAAGCATTCGAACTCCCGCATTCATTGCTGTTGGTACCAAGGCGACCGTAAAGGCACTCACTCCGGAAATGGTAAAAGATTTAGGCGCACAAGCGACACTCGAAAATACCTACCATCTTTATCTGCAGCCAGGTGATGAAATCGTCCGTGAGAATGGAGGTGTAGCAAAGTTCATGCACTGGGATGGTCCCACGTTTACTGACTCAGGTGGTTTTCAGGTGTTCTCACTCGGTGCTGCATTCGGCAAAGGTGTTTCGAAGGTCGCAACAGGTGCTGTTGCACGTGAGGAAGACGGTCGCGCAGGGAAAAAACCAAAGGACGATCACGGAGCACTCGCATCTATCGATGAAGAGGGGGTCACTTTCAAGTCTCACCTCGATGGAAGTGCACATCGATTCACACCAGAGCGCTCAATGGAAATTCAACACAACCTTGGTGCTGATATCACATTTGCTTTCGATGAGTGCACTTCGCCAATTGATCCACTTGAATATCAGAAGGAGGCGCTTGATCGTACCCATCGCTGGGCAAAGCGCTCACTCGAGCACCACCAGAAGCTTGGAATATCTCTCGCCACAAGAGAACAACAGGGGCTTTATGGTGTAGTGCAAGGTGGAAAGTATCGTGAATTGCGGGAAGAGTCCGCGCGCACCCTGGGAAATATGGACTTTGATGGCTTTGGTATTGGGGGATCGTTTACAAAAGAAGATATTGGAACTGCAGTTGCCTGGGTAAACGCTCTGCTGCCTGAGGATAAGCCTCGTCATCTCCTGGGTATCGGCGAGCCTATTGATATGTTTCTTGGCTGCGAGAATGGTGTGGATACTTTCGACTGTGTCGCTCCTACGCGTATGGGGCGCAACGGTGGAGTCTACACCAAGGATGGACGCCTCAATCTCTTCAATGCAAAGTTCGTTCGTGATCTCGGCGCAATTGAGGATGATTGTAAGTGCTATACTTGTACACACTTTACCCGTAGCTACCTTGCGCACTTATTTAGGTCCGAGGAAATGCTCGCAGGTACACTTGCATCAATTCATAATCTCTACTTTATAGTACATCTCGTCGATGCAATCAGAGAACGCATGGAGCTCGGAGGGTATGAAGAATTCAAAAATGCTTTTCTCATGCGTTACTACAAAGATGGGGCAATAACATAACCGCATATAGCGGTTGTTTTGTTGTGCATAACTCTACCTCACTGCCAGTATATATAGTATACTTAGTATATTAATAGATAATAGCATATATGAGGAAATATATTTTTATTGGTGCGGTAAGTGCCATCCTTTTCGTTTCAAGCATTGCATCAGCGCAGACTGCTGATATTGCGGCATTGCAAAAGATCATTGATGATCTTCGTGCACAAATCGTTGCGCTCACAGAGAGTCAGCAAAAGGCAACAGCTCAAATTGCAACACTGCAGTCTCAGCTACAACTGACACGAAACCTGAGGTCAGGTTACTCAGGTGATGACGTTAAACTCCTACAGCAGACGCTCAGCACTGATCCTACATTATTTAGTGGTCAAGCAACTGGCTTCTTTGGTGCATTGACGAAAGAAGCAGTGCGTAAGCTTCAGGAGCGACTTGGGCTCGAGCAGACAGGTGAAATTGGACCCCAAACGAGGGGGCAGCTGAATCAGCTATTTGACGATATTAGCTCTTCTACTATTGGTATTCCTCCAGGTCTTTTGCGTGGCGGCTTCGCTCCTGTCCATGCAACCATTCTCCCTGTGGGATCAATTGTTGCCAAAGGTGAAGTAAGTATTTTCCCACTAGACGCAAGTTCGTCTCGAGTCGTTGTACACTTTGGGAGCAAAGATGATTTGAATGTGAGTACAAGTACTGTGAGTTACGCAACGCATATCCACTCTGGATCGTGCGCATCTTCATCTCCGATTTCGATTCCACTAAATGACATCACTCGCAACAAATCAGAGACAACGATCGGGAAAACTATTGCTCAGTTGTTCGCAACGTATCCTCTATCAGTCATGGTACACAGAGCGGGTGTCGTTGTTGGATGTGGCGACTTGCCAGCACCTCGCCCGATATTCAAGAAAATGGATATCAACGAGGATGGAAAATATGATTTTGAAGATATGCGTGAGATCGATCGAGCCGAGAAAATGCATCGCGAGGATGATGATAGGACTGCAAGCTCAACGAGGAACAGAGAGCGCACAGAGAGGCCAGAGCTAAAAGAGTTCGAGAAGAAATTCAACGAGGAAAGAATGAGATTCTGGGATACAATTTCTGACCTGATTCCTAAATTTGAACGCGATCGGGGAGAGGGCGAGAACGATCAGTGAGAAAACAGATAGTAGCAAAATATCCAAAATACACCAAAAACCAGCAAATATACACCTTGCTGGTTTTTAAGTTAAAAGCTATCAACTTTCAATTTCCGAGATATAGTTTACAATAATGGTATATGCGGAAAATATATTTAACACTACTCATCCTTTTGCCGATGGCTGCCCTCGCACAAAGCTCAGCAGAGAGTGACACTCGGAATGAATGTAGTGCACTATTCTGCAACCCATTACGAGAAAGTATTTGGGGCGACGTGAAGACGATTCAAGATGCGATACCCGTACTACTTGACCTCTTCATTAGCTTAATGATGCCCATCGTAGCACTTGCGATCATCTTTACTGGATACACATTTGCTACTGCTAAGGGTGACTCCGCAAAGATCAAAAATGCCCGCACAATGCTTACTTACGTCGTGGTTGGCACGATGATCATTCTGGCTGCAAAGGGAATTGCAATGGCGATCCAGAGCACTATTAGTACTGTTGCTGGGCCAGGAACTATAGTTGGAGCACAATAATCATATGAAACGAACACTTTTTCTTCTCCCTATTCTCCTCACTTTTCCGGCTGTTGCATTTGCGCAACAATATGGTTCGTTTAGAGAACTTGTAGGGTTTGCGCTTGTTATCGTGGGGTATCTTATGCAGACTATTTTTGCACTTTTTTCTCTCGGAATCATCTATACGGTATTCAAATACATTTCTGCATTGAATAAGGGAGACGGAAAGACGGCTGGCGAAATGCGCTTACGTCTTATTTGGGGGATAGTCGGCATGGCGGTATTATTCTCACTCTGGGGCATTATCTATATCTTCACAAATACGCTCGGTTGGTCAGAAGTCGGTATTCCAATATTAAAAGCGCCAACTCCGTAGTCATGAAAAAATACATATCGAGCATTGCGATTGTGAGCATGTTACCAGTTCTCGTATATGCTCAAGGGCAGGATGTATTCTCACTTTGGGGATATATTATGTCACTTATCTCAACTCTTACGAAACTTGTCTGGCTACTCACAATCCTTACATTCCTCTGGGGTCTCGTGAATTTCATGAAGAACGCAGAGAATGAAAAGGAGAGGGGAAATGCGAAAGAAATGATGAAGGGTTCAATCATTGCATTCTTCATTGCCGTGAGTTTCTGGGGAATGGTCACTTTTGCCATAAAGGCTTTTGACTTAGTTCCTGATGATCCTGGATATCTTCCTACTACTCGTTCAAACTAAAACCCCCAAAAGGGGTTTTTAAATACAAAAAATCACCCAACTAGAGTTGGGTGATCAGTTGTTACTGTGGAATGACGTCAAGTGCTGGTGGCGCAGATACTTCTACCTGGCCCGTAAGGCCTGCTGACTTCTGAACATAACCAAGGATGGTCCAGATTCCAACCATGAGAAAGAGTGCAACACCTGCACTGATCATTTGGTTCTTGCCCTTAACCTTAAGATCAGCACTGTCCCCTGCCTTGATGAACTTGATAAGTCCCCAGAAGAAGAAGGCGATTGCGAGTGGCATTGCAATACCAAGGAAGAACTTGAGTACTGCGTCGACCTGGTTGAGCGTATCGCCAAGTGGACCCTGAACATTGTTCTGCGCAAAGGCAAAAGCTGGGGCTACCATGAGCGTTACTGCGAGAATGCGTTTATACATATGGAATTATTAGTGTCTAATCATTTGATGACTCTATAATTATACGGAATATACCTTAAAAGGGGAAGCATAGTTGTCCACAGTCAAATATATGAGCGCTGGTATCATGTTACAATAAAGGTATGAAACGCATAGTTGTCCGTCTGTTCACTTTACTTTTCTTACCGAGAAATGCTTTTGCCGCAACGAGCGTTGCACTTCCTACACAAGTAAGCGCATTCTTCGGTCGCGTGCTCGTCGAGATTGTTAATCCACTCATTACTCTTGGATTTGCAGTGGCGATTGTCTATCTCGCTTGGGCGGTTCTCCAATATACGATGGGCGGAGATAAGCTCGAAAAGGACAAGCTCAAGAATTCCCTTATTTATGGTGTTGTCGGTGTTGCTATTATGGCAACGGTCTTTGGAATTATGAAGTTTATCGCGGCAAGTGTGGGTGCACCTTCTAGTGTCATCACCAATAACGTATAGCATATGAGCAAAAAATATTTTTATCTTGCAGCCCTATTGCTTCCACTAGGTGCGCTTGCGCAAACAAGTACAGTGGATGACGTCCTCATGAACTTTATGAATTTGCTTCTTGCGCTCATAAAACTCATGACGCCACTAGCGATGCTTTATTTTTTCTATCAACTCATCACTTTCATACGAGCATCAAACTCGGGAGCAGTAACACTCGCAAAGAGCAAAGACATGATGATATTCTCAGGTATTATCCTTTTTGTCATGGTGGGAATATGGACGATCGTCGGCTACGTGCAGCAATCTTTGGGTACAAGTGTAACAACCTCTGACCTTAGGCAAACTCCAGCGATTCCGACTGAACTTTCTGAGTAATAGAAAAAACGCGACCCATTGGGTCGCGTTTTGTTTTGCCTCATCCGCTAGCGGATGAGAATAGTTATCTGGCACACTTGGATGTTGTCGCCATCAACATTTGCGTAGAGGCGGACAGTTGCACCCGTCTGCTGAACACTCATGCTGTAGGTTCCGCGTGCACCACCCTGGCGCCAGGCGCCAGTGCAGACATACTGATTCCCGTTTTGCTGGCATACGCCATTTTCGAGAATGATGTTGGTGCCCGCACCTGTCGCTTCGGTCATGAACGTAATGAACACTGCGTCAGCTGGTGTCGAGATGTTGATGTAGCTATCCGGCGTAAGGGGAATCCCATCCGTAAACCCGGGGCTAAGCACAACAGGCCGACTCCAGTTGTTCACCGAGGCGATGAAGCCAGGGAGAGTGGCTGCACTTTGGGCAGCAGCAGGAGGAGGCCCTTGATGGAGCGTCACGCGCTGCTCTCCTGCGAGAGGATCACACTGACCTGACTGGTCACCACGGGGGATAAGGTCGAAGGACGCACCACGAATGCGGCGCTCTTCTGCCTCCCAATTTCCACTACTACGCTTGCTCGTCACCTCGCGGTACTTCAGCGCGATCATTTCGAGGATGTCGCCATTTCTGACGGCCTTGGCCATTTCGGCATTCCCAGAAATCTGAATCGCCTTATCAGCGTGTGCACCGAGGTGCATGTGGTATGCCGCACCGAAGATGAAGATAAGTGCGATGACGATCACGATAGCTGGTTTGACCCAACCTTCGAGCGTCTTCAGGGAATCCTTCGTGTCACTCTCATTCACCTTGGGCGTCTTGTAGGCGAGGCCGACGAAGACGAGGGTGATGATGAGGAGGATGAGGAAGCCACTGAGGACAGGAGCCTGACGCAGCGGGAACATGATGAGGACTGCCCAAACGAGGGAATGTCCAACCATGATACGCGCTTGATTCTGCCTCTTCGTTGGCGCGTCAGGATCCAGTGGTGTTGGATCATCCGGAACGAATCCGGACCCATACGCGATGTACGCGATGGGAATGAGGCTGATGAGCGCACCTGTGATGAGGACTCCTGCTTGATTCTCGCCAGGCGAGAATGCAAAGAGGACCCCTCCGAGGAGGATGAGCATGTAGGCGATCGAAAAACCGAGACCGAAACCTTTCTTCAAAACAGCAAACTGAGAGCTCATAATGGCTCCTTTCTGGGGAAATTGGTTGAGAGGTACAGCAAAAACTCTGCATTATCTATAACATGAAAATAACTTTTTGGCAAGTGATTTTTGGTGTGTCAGGATATCAAGGAATATAGCGGTATTTGGGGAGGATTGGCAAGAGAAAACCCCCATATCAGAATGGGGGTATGGCGCACTAGATCTTTTGATAAAAGCCGATTTTGATCATTTCTGAAGTCCAGTGTAGAACCTCGAGGCATCGTTCATGGTGTTCAACCTTAAATCCATGCTGCTTCAGCCACATGGCAGCCTCTTCAATGTGGAGAAGGGCTGTTGCGATTGAAATCGGACTTCCTTCATGATCGAACACGGCGATGTTTCGCATGCGATCCAATTCCTGTTCGTGATCACCCTTTGTATTATAAAAAGGAGAACTTAATGAACCGGAATGAGGTTCACCCAGCTTGAGCTGGAAAACATGAATCAGTTCTTCGATGCCACCATTGCTAAAGTTCCAACCATCGCACATATGTATCTCTGTGCAGAATTCGGCAATGATACTCAGCCACAGCGCCTGAAAATCTTCTTGCTGCCACTTCTGACGAGCAGGAACCAGATCTGCAGGATAGAGCACGGAGCACCTACGACGGCTTGCAACTTTTTCAACCTGCGACCATCCCATATGATAGTTATAACTTATCACCTCTTGCATCAAGAGCTTCTTGTCCATCTCCGGATTATCGAGCTTGAGCTCGTAGTACTTGAGACCGGAGGTAATAGGCACGCTTATGTATGCAAGCGGACCTCCATGACGTATGCTTCGCAGCGTACGCATAGTATTGTGAATGGTCGCAGACTCGGGGGTTTGTCGTCCCCATACTGCTTTTTTGTACTTATACCACAGTGAGTGCAGCTCAAGTGGGTCATCCAGCTTGAGGGTTTGTGCTAAGGTCGTATTCATAACGACTCTCCTTGTGGGGTGTATCCCCATGTGAATATAGCACTAGGGGAGTAATACGCAATATAGGATGATTATGCTGCAAGAAATGCACAGGGAAACGAAAAACCTTATCGGTTTTTGTTTCATTGAGCGCAAGAGCGCGCACTGAACAGGAGTCGAGAACTCGCCCCTTTGTAACTAAGTCTTTTGGCGCAATGACGCCAAAACGACTAAGTGCAAGTAGGGCCAGGACTCGTCGACTGCGCGCACGGCTGGATTTATCACGGCTCGAAGAGCCGGATGAAATCAGCGCCGGTGCGACAGCAGCACCGGCTCCGTCCTTCGAGTCCTCTCCTGGGTCGCAGTGAAAATGAAAAAAGAGCTTGCGCTCTTTTTTCATTCACTGTGCCCAGGAGAGGACTCGAACCTCCACCCCTTGCGAGACTAGCTCCTAAGGCTAGCGCGTCTACCATTTCGCCACCTGGGCAATGCGGTCATGATAACTGAGTTTTGAAAAAGATGCAAAGAAAAATAACCCGCGGTGCGGGTTATTGAATTTAAGGAGATATGAGGCTAAGCTACTTATATCTTGAAGGCTCAACAGTGCAGGAAGGATGCGAGACTCCAGGCGTAAGCAAGAAGTCTAAGCAAGTAGTACTTTGAGAAATACAATTCCAATGAGTGAAGCGAGCGCCACTGTGGCAAATCGCTCTCTGCGCACCATCTTTTTCTTCGATGCCGACAGGGGCATATCTTTCATCCTGCTCTCGAAGTAGGCCTTCATTCCCACGAAGGCAATGATGAGAACGATGATGAGGATCATATAGAGCCCGGTCGTGGCTGACATCCCTGCATTCGAGATGGTAATTTGCATTGGATATTCCTCCTAGAATCTACTGCTAGTAACATACTACTAATATTATTACATGTCAATAGTAGGCATTTTGGCTTATTCTGGTAGGGGAGCATCGGTTATATGCGGGGAATTAGGGTAAACGCTGAAATAGTGCTAGAGTTAAGCATAAATTGGGGCATTTAGCCTTGACCTTTTAAGCATTTCCTGCTAATATTTCATGACCACATCCAGAATGTCGGAAGCTACTACAAACGAAGCCCAGATCAATGGGGTAATATCAGAGGCACTACCTAATACTCTTTTTCGAGTTGAACTCGAAGATGGCCGTGAGGTCATTGGGTATCTCTCTGGCAAGATGCGTATACACCGTATACGCGTTCTTGTTGGTGATAAGGTAACTCTCGTAGATAACCCCTACGAAGGCAAGCTTCGTATTGTTAAGCGAATGTAATAATATCCGCCAAGGCAGAGTATTTACTACTTTGCTGAGGTGTTACTCACAGTCAAAACTATGCGCGTTCGAGCATCAGTAAAAACAATTTGCGCAAAGTGTAAGTCGATTCGTCGTCGCGGCGTTATTTACGTCATCTGCGAGAATCCACGACACAAGCAGCGACAAGGTTAATTCTCTGTCATCCAATATATGCGTATTTCAGGTATTACCGTTCCTGAGGATAAGCAGCTTTGGGTAGGACTGACCGTATTCCACGGAATCGGTTTCACTACAGCAAAGAAGATCCTTAAGAATGCAGAGGTTGCCGAGGACAAAAAGCCTGGCGATCTCTCAGAATCACAAGAAGCGATTATTCGTAAGCAGGTTGAGTCCATGACACTCGAGGGAGACCTCAAGCGTGAGAAGGCAGCAAACATCAAGCGCCTCAAGGACATCAAGTGCTATCGCGGTATTCGTCATATCAAGGGACTCCCAGTCCACGGTCAGCGTACGAAGACAAATGCTCGTACACTTCGCGGTGCGAAGAAGACCATGGGATCTGGTCGTCGCAAGGTAGAAAAGAAGTAGTTTCAATTATTTTCGCCGGGAGCTTGTGCTTCCTGAGACAGCCTCGTCGTCGTACAACCCGTACGTCTCCGTCGGCCTGACTCAGTCCAGCACTGCGCTCACGGCAAAAATATCTTGAAACTAGTTCATTCATTAATTAATCACACAACAGCAAGTACAATGGGTAAGAAGCGTATCGTCAAAAAGGCTGGTTCATCTGTTGATCAGGGTCTCAAGGCCCGCGCACTCGCACGTTCTTCAAAGAGGAAGGTAGCGCACGGCGTGCTCAACGTTCAGTCGACATACAACAACACGATTGTCACGCTCACGGACGCTGAGGGCAAAGTCCTCATGTGGTCGTCATCGGGCTCACTCGGATTCGCAGGTGCGAAGAAGGGTACCCCATTTGCAGCAGCAAAGATCGGCGAGTTGATCGCTGAGAAGGCGCAAATGATCGGCCTTAAGTCTGTTGACGCAGTCGTCAAGGGAGTCGGTTCGGGCCGTGAGGCACCGATCCGTTCATTTATCGCGAAGGGAATTGAGGTGAGCTCAATTCGCGACGTGACACCAGTACCACACAATGGTCCTCGTGCAAAGAAGCCTCGTCGTATCTAAGTTCTGAATATATGGCAAAGAAAACTACATGTAAAACCTGCCGCCGCCTTGGCGAGTCTCTCGTCCTCCGTGGAGGTAAGTGTGCATCGGGCAAGTGTGCATTCGCACGCCGCCCAACGCCACCAGGAAAGCCAATGGCGGAGCGCAAGCACCGTTCAACGGTTACTGAATTCGGTACACAGATGCGTGAGAAGCAGAAGGTTCGTTTCTCATACGGAATCTCTGAGAAGCAGTTCTCAACTTACGTTAAGGAAGCAGCCCAGGCAAAGGGAGTCGCACCAACAGAGTCGCTCTATGAGCGCCTTGAGCGTCGCCTCGACAATGCCGTGTTTGTTCTCGGTTTCCCAAAGAGCCGCGCACACGCACGTCAGATCACTTCACACGGACATATTACAGTCAATGGGAAGAAGATGACTATTCCTTCATACCCCGTAAAGGTTGGTGACGTCATTGCAGTCCGTGAGGGCAGCAAGAAGTCTCCTATCTTCGCGACGGCAGCAGAGGATATGGCAAAGGCACCTGTAGATTGGATGACAACAGATACTTCAAAGCTCGCAGCAACCGTCAAGGGTGCTCCAAAGCTCGACAAGACTCGCATGCCATTCAACCTCCAGTCGGTGATCGAGTTCTACTCTCGATAAAAAGTTATGGGCTATTGTCTCCGATCGATAGAGAGGATAGCAATAGCTTCCGTGCACTGCGCAAGCAGTTCACATTCTGGTTAAACTTAGACTTATGTTCGTGGGCCAAGAACCCGTGAGTAAGTCGGCAATATTTGGTTTCGTATATGTGAAAACATATGACATAATTGAATATTGTTTCACTAATAAATTATCTTTTCGCTATGCCTGACTACAACGTTGCATTGCCATCGAAGCCCAAGCCAGTTCTTGAAGAGGGCAATCTCGGTATCTATGAAATCGAGGGACTCTACCCTGGCTATGGTCACACGCTCGGCAACTCGCTTCGCCGCATCATTCTTTCTTCACTCTCGGGAGCCGCAATCACGGGTCTCAAGATTGATGGAGTGCTGCATGAGTTTACGGCTATGGAGGGTGTTAAGGAGGATGTCATTGCGCTCATCTTGAATCTCAAGAAAGTGCGCTTTGCATTGCACGGAGATGAGCCTCAAACGCTCACCCTCTCAGTGCAGGGCCCAGCACTCGTGACTGCAGCAAATATTGCGAACAGTCTCCAGTGTGAGGTGCTCACCCCAGAGCAGTACATCTGTGAGATCACAGACAAGAAGACGACACTTACGATGGAAATGACCATCGAAAAGGGTCTTGGTTATCTTCCAAAGGAGATGATCACGAAGGAGAAGGTAGATATCGGGGGAATTTCTCTCGATGCTGCATTCACTCCTATCCGCCGCGTGAACTACGAGGTGGAGCCAATGCGTGTCGGTGATCGTACAGACTATAATCGCCTGAAGATCTCTATTGAGACTGATGGCACTTTGACTCCACGCGCTGCGCTTGAGGATTCCATTGAAATAATGATCCATCAGCTCAAAGCTATCGTTGGTTTCAAAGAGGAGGAAGTTATCACTGAGTCTCTCCCTACACCGGAAGAGATTCGTGAGGAAGCTACTCCAGCACAAGAGGAGAAAGTTGATATGGAATTTTTGAAGATTCGTATCGACTCACTCGATCTTTCTGCGCGTACACTCAACGCACTCAACAATGCAGGAATTCGCACACTCGGTGGGCTCGTCCGCAAGACTGCAGATGACCTCCTCGATGTTGAAGGACTCGGCGAAAAGGGCTTACAGGAGATCAAACGCGCACTCTCGAATTTCGGAGTGACGTTGAAGCAGTAAATCCGTATGAGGCATCACAACTCAGTTAAAAAGTTTGGACGACAGGCTGGCCAGCGTCTCGCACTCATGCGTTCTCTCGTGAACAATTTGATCACACACGAGCGCATGACGACAACAGAGGCAAAGGCAAAGGCACTTCGCCCAATTATGGAAAAGCTTGTTACTAAGGCACGCGGAGCAGATGTTGCGACAACTCGCGACATTGCTGCACGCCTTGGCAACAACAAGGTTACGACAACCAAACTCATCAAGGAGATCGCTCCAAAGTATGAGGGTCGTGCAGGTGGTTACACCCGCATTATTAAGCTTGGTGCACGTTCGGGTCGCGGCGATGCAAGTCCAATGGCGATGATTGAATTCGTATCATAATTGCGAAAGCACAAATAATATGGAATATACAATCGATGCTAAGGGCCTTGCTCTTGGTCGCGTCGCAAGTGACGTCGCAGTCATCCTTATGGGTAAGGACTCCGTTGACTTCGCGAAGAATGTCGTGCGCAATGTAAAGGTGAAAGTCATCAATGCAGCGCAGCTCGATGTTACCGAGAAGAAAATGGATGAAAAGCATTACCATATCCACACCGGATACGTTGGTAACGCAAAAAGCCCAACTCTTGCACAGGTCGTCGCTAAGAAGGGATATGGCGAGGCAATTCGTATCGCAGTAAAGGGCATGCTTCCGGGCAACACCCTTCGCGATAAGCGCCTCAAGAATCTCTCTATTGAAGAATAGTATGACAACAGCAAAGAAGAAGGTCACCTCTACTGGTGCAAAGTACATCGAGGGTATTGGTCGTCGTAAGACTGCCATTGCTCGCGTCCGTATGACACCAGCAGGCAAGAACTCAATGGTCATTAATGGAAAGGATGCAGCAGAGTACTTCGGTCCTGCTAAGCTCGCACACACCGCACTTTCACCAGTTACCCGAGAGGGTGCTGAGGGTAAGTACGAAGTGTCTGTTAAGGTCCTCGGTGGTGGTATCTCTGCTCAGGCAGAAGCTATCCGTCATGGTCTCTCACGTGCACTCGTTATGGAGAACGCAGAGATCAAGGGTTCTCTCAAGTCGCTCGGCTACCTCAAGCGTGATTCACGCGAGGTGGAGCGCAAGCACTTCGGTCTCAAGAAGGCTCGCAAGGCCTCACAGTGGTCAAAGCGCTAATAAAAAGATTAACAGCCCCTTCAGGGCTGTTTTTCTTTTTTAAGAGCTTTGACCACTGTGAGGAGGGAAGGGTCGGAAACCGTGAGGTTTCCGTGGAGGAAAGCAACGAGTCTTCGAGTGTCGAGAACCGTGGGTTCTCGAAGAGTTTTGCCGCGCGAGGCTCCTCTGGAGTGCGCGAGCAAAACTCCTCTCATTGGTCATGCGCTAATATGACTAAGTTGAACGTACGATACACTGGCATCGCGACTCGCAGTTGGTCAAGCGCTAATAACTTATGCGAAACTCTCGCAAGCCGCAGCGCAACTCTCAGTTGGTCAAGCGCTAATACATCATATCTCTTTTACTTCTTCCTTCCCGCAACCCATTTGCATCTACTTGCACACCCCACATACAAGAGTACAATTATCTGATGTCTAAACGTGCAGGTTTTACACTAATTGAAC